>NZ_JAEVHN010000052.1:0-19130 GCF_016803375.1 Micromonospora sp. 4G55 | reverse complement strand
GCAGACCACCAGCAGCAGGTCCTGGGCGAGGCCCCGCACGGGGGTGCCCTCGCCGTGGCGCCAGTCGAGGTCGGTCGCCTGGAGCCGGACGCCGGTCAGGTCGGTGCCGAAGAACGCCACGTTGCGGGGCGACATCCCGGCCAGCACCATGCCGACCCGGTCCGGGGGGACACGGCGGTCCAGCCCGAGGCCGACGGTGATGTCCAGGCCGTGGATGACGTCGTGGGAGAGCGCCCCGTGGACACCTCCGCCCGGCGGCGTCCACCGGTGGTCGACGTTGTCCCGCAGGGCCGCGAGCAACTGCGCGGGCGACAGCGCGGCGGCGTCCCGGCGGGCGGCGCGGTCGGCCATCCGGTTGATGTTTCCGCGCGCCCTGGCCAACTCGACCAGGGTCCGCCCGAGCGAGGTCCGGAACGGCATCGTGGTGTGCGCGACGACCTCCCGCACCCGCCACCCGTCGCAGAGCGTCGGCGCGTCCCATCGCTCGGCGGGCAGCGCCGCCAGCAGGTCGGCCTGTTCCGCCCGTTCCGCCGCCACCGCGGCGCGGAGTTCGTCGTCGGTCATCCGGTTCCTCTCCTCCCGTGCGGGACCCCGATCGCCGGGCCCCTCGCAACGGATACGGGCCTGACCCGCGAAACTCATCGGTCGGTGGGCGTATGGTCGCCGGGTGCGGGAGAAAGCGGTTGCCGACGACGCTTCCGTGGAGCTGCTGCGCACCGAGCTGACCGGCTACTGCTACCGGATGCTCGGCTCGGGGTTCGAGGCCGAGGACGCCGTGCAGGAGACGTTCACCCGGGTCTGGCGGGCCGCCGACCGCTACGATCCGGCTCGCGGCTCGCGGCGGACCTGGGTCTATCGGATCGCGACGAACGTCTGCCTGGACATGCTGCGCGGCGCGCAACGCCGGGCCCGGGCGATGGACATCGGCCCCGCCGCCGAGGCGGGTGCGGCGCTCGGGGCGCCGGCGCCGGAGCACGTGTGGATCCAGCCGGTCCCGGACGACCGGGTGCTGCCCGGGTACGGCGACCCGGCGGAGCAGGCGCTGCGGCGCGAGAGCATCCGGCTGGCGTTCGTCGCCGCCCTGCAACACCTGCCGCCCCGGCAGCGGGCCGTGCTGATCCTGCGCGACGTGCTCTGCTGGCGGGCCGACGAGGTGGCGCACCTGCTGGAGGCCAGCGTCGCGTCGGTGAACAGCGCGCTCCAGCGGGCCCGGTCCACCCTGCGCACGGTCGCCCCCGACCCCGGGGAGGCGATCCGGCCCGCCGACGCGGCCCAGCGCGAGCTGCTGACCCGGTACTGCACCGCGTTCGAACGCCACGACGTACCGGCCCTGGTGGCTCTGCTGCACGCCGACGCGACCATGTCGATGCCGCCGTTTCGCTGGTGGCTGCGCGGCCGGGACCAGATCGCGCAGGCGCTGTCCGATCCGGCGGCCTCGTGCGCGGGCTCGCGGCTGGTGCCCATCACGGCGAACGGGTCACCGGCGTACTGGCAGACCCGGCCGGGGCCCGACGCCGTCCACCGGCCCTTCGGGCTGGTCATCCTGGACCTGGCGGGCGACCGGGTGCGGGGCATCACCACCTACCTCGACGCGGACCGGTTGCTGCCGCTGTTCGGCCCGCCGGCCCACCCGACCACTCCGGCGCCGGCGGTCTGAGGCCCCGGGGGCCGCGAGGCGGACGGCTGAGCGGATCCGCAGACACGCCGATGATTGACATGCCGCAGGCCCCTTTGGCTCGCGGAGTCACGTGAGCGGACGGACCGAACGAGTCGGGTGCCGGTCGCGTAGCTGGTGATGAGTATCGTTCGTCGTCTCGGACGAAGAACCACTTGCGACGGAGGTGCCGGTGTCGGAGATCGCCGACGGAGGCCGCCGGTGAAGCCGGGCGCTCGTGAGTTCGGGCTGCCGCTGGCCGGTGTGCCTGGTACGTACAACGCCATCACCGACGTGCCGGGGGTGGAAGTCGGTGCGGTCACTCTGGTCGAGGGCGCCGGAGCGCTGACGGTGGGCGTCGGCCCGGTCCGCACCGGCGTGACGGTGATCCTGCCTCGAGGCGGCGGGTGCCGCTGGGCCTGGCCCGCACCGGCACGAGCGGTTCGCACTTCTCCGGCGACCTCTTCCTCACCTTTTCGACCGGGAACGAGGGTGGGCTGGGCGCGGACGATCCGCAGCCCGGGAGCGAACGCCTGGACACGGTGACCTACGTGCCCTGGGAGTTCATCGACCGGTTCTTCGACGCGGTGGTGCAGGCGGTCGAGGAGGCGGTACTCAACGCGTTGTTCGTCAACGACGACATGACCGGCCGCGACGGTCACCGGATGGCCGCCCTACCGGTCGATCAGGTGCTGGATCTGATCCGGGCCGGCCGGCGACCGTAGTGGGTCGCCGGTCGATTTTTCAAGGTCCGATCAGTAGCCGGTGGGCGTCGGGACGTGTCCACGAAGATCGCGTCGGGTTCGGCGCGGCGGAGATGGGAATAGCCGACCCGGACCGGGCAGGCGGGGCCGGCAGGTAGGTAACGGGGTCACCGAGCGCGTCCTTTCCACTCCCGGCGTGCCGGGTGGGCGGTCGGCCTGTTTGCCGCTGGTGCACCCGGGAAGCCACCGGTCCGCACCGCGAGGACGAGTTCTCGCGCCACACGGACAGGAGGGTGACATGGGTGACCGGCAGCAACTGCACGAGCTGCGGCAGCAGGCCCACAACGCTGGCATCGAGGGCAACTCCAAGATGACCGAGGACCAGCTGCGCGATGCCCTGCGCAGGGTCGGCAAGGGCACCGAACCGCAGCTGGCCAAGCGGGAGGCTCGCCGCTGACAGTCGAAAAGGCGACGCCGGTGCCTTTTCAGGTGCCGGCGTCGTCGGACTGGGGCGGGGACGACGCCGGCCGGGTCAGCTCATCGTGGCGAGCAGGTCCCGGCAGGCCCGCTCGCCTGCCCGGCTCCTGCTTGAGCGGCTCGCCGTAACCGGCACAACTTCCGCCGGCCGGGCCCGGCTGAGCACGGCCTGGCAGGATGGCCGCGTGGACCTCGACTCCGGCGCCGGGCTGCTGCACCGACTGACGTCGTACCTGCCGAGCCGCGAGTGGGACGTGCCCATCAACGACCCGCGCGTGCGCCGCGACCTCGTACCGAACGACCCCGCGACCCTTCCGCCGTCGATGAAGGGTTACCCCGACGGGCTTGCCGTCCTGGCGCTGCCGCGCGACCTTCCCGACCCCGGCGTCCCCGCGACCGCCGTCCTCGCGGGGGGTCGCGTCGGCGGCGCAGCCGCTGGACGCGGCGCAGCTGGGCCGGGTGCTCTTCCTGGGCGCCGGGGTCGTACGCACCGCGGAACGCGACGGGCGCCGCCTGCTCTTCCGCGCCTCCGGATCGGCGGGAGCGCGTTTCCCCTTGGAGCTCTACGCCAGCACCCGCGGCGTTGCCGGGGTCCCGGACGGCGTGCACTGGTACGACGCGACGCGGCACGCGCTCGTCCAGGTCGGCCCCGCTGCCGCCGGAGCCGCGACGACCCTCGTAGTGACGGGCGTGCCGTGGCGGACGGGGTGGCGCTACGCCGAGCGCGGGTGGCGGCACCTCTACTGGGATGCCGGGACGCTGCTGTCCCAACTGTCGGCGGCGGCGGCGAGCGCGGGCCTCGCGCCGCGGTTGCGCTCGCTCTTCCCGGACGTCGCGGTGCGGGAGCTGGTCGGGGCCGACGGCGTGCACGAGTACCCACTGGCCCTGCTGTCCCTCGGCGACGGCGAGCCGGCGATCGCTGCCACCGGACCGGCGGTCCCGGGTGAGCTGCCGCCGGTCGAGCTGCCGCTGTGCACGGCCGCGCAGCGCGCGGGCGAGCGGGACGTGCTCGGGGCGCCCTGGCGGGAAAGGCCCGCGCTGTCGGAATATCCGCCGTCGGAGTCGCTGGACCAGGTCGTGCGGCGGCGCGGCTCGCAGCGACGCATGGACAGGTCCCGGACGTTGCCGCGCCCGTTGTTGGAGTGGCCACTGGCCGCGGCCCTGCGGGGCGTGCGGGTACCGCACTGGGTCGCCGTCCACGGCGTCGACGACGTGACACCCGGCCTCTACCGCTGGCCCGACCTGGCACGGCCGCTGCGGGCGGGCAACCTGCGCGACGAGGTGCTGCGGGTCTGTCTGGACCAGTCGCTCGCCGGTGACGCCGCGTACGTCGTCATCGCGGCCACGCCGCTGTCGACGCTCGACGACCGGGGCTACCGCGAGGCCCAGCTCGCGGCCGGGCTGGTCGAGGGACGGCTGCACCTGGGGGCATACGCCCTGGGCGCGGGCGCGTCGGGGATGACCTTCGTCGACTCGGAGGTCCCGCGCCTGCTGGGTGAGCCGGAGGATCTCGCGGCGTTGCTCTTCACCTGCGTGGGCGTCCCGGCGTACTGCTCGCGCGCGGGTGGCGGGCCGGGGGTTCCGGTCGAGGTGCGCCCGGTCGCGCCCCGCCTCGGGCGCTCCTGAGCCACCACACCGACGTTTGTTGTCGACTGCCGATGTGAGGTTCTGACGGAAGACGTTCGTCCGGCGTGACATGGCGGTGTCACGCCGTTCCGCTCGGGTAGTCGGTTCCATGGGGTGCGGACGGATCGCGGAGCACGGCTTCCTGGCCGATGGTCGCAGCGCGGTGCTGGTGGACCGCGCCGGGTCGGTGAACTGGTGGTGTCCTGCGCGGTTCGACGGTCCGTCGGTGTTCGCCCGGTTGCTCGATGATGAGGCCGGGCACTGGGCGATCCGGCCCGAGGGCAGGTTCAGCACCGAACGTGCCTACCTGAGCGACACGCTCGTGCTTCGTACCGTCTTCACCACCGCGACCGGCAGCGTGGAGGTCGTCGACGCGCTGGCCCTGGAACCGGGGGCGCGGGGTCATGAGATCGGCCTGCACTCGCCGAGGGTGCTGGCCCGGGTGGTGCGAGGACTCTCCGGCGAGGTTCCGCTGCGGTTGCACTACCGGCCACGGTTCGAGTATGGCCGGATGGTCCCCCAACTGGTGCGGCAGGACGACGCTCTGGTCGCCAGTGCCGCGTCGGCGCGGCTGGACCTGCGCGCGAGCATCCCACTGGTGTGCGAGGTCGGGGAGGCGTTCGGGTCGTTCACGGTGCGGCCCGGCGAGACGCAACCATTCACCCTGGCGTACGCGCCGGCTTACGACGCCGGCCCACCGGCGGTGCTCGACGCCGAGCAGGTGATCGACAACGCCGCCGCAGGCTGGCGCTCCTGGATCGGCCTGCACGACTACCGTGGCCGCTATCGGGAGCAGGTGCGACGCAGCGCGCTGGTGGTGCAGGGCATGACCTACCGGCCCAGTGGTGCGGTGGTGGCCGCCCCGACGATGTCCCTGCCCGAGGAGTTGGGGGGTGAACGCAACTACGACTACCGCTACGGCTGGGTGCGCGACTTCAGCTTCACCCTGGAGGCGCTCTGGCGCGTGGCCTGCACCGACGAGCTCAACCTGCACGTCGGCTGGTTGACCCGCTCGATGGGCATGAACGAGGGCATCGTGCCGATCATGTACGGGGTGGAGGGGGAACGGGACCTCACCGAACACCACCTCGACCACCTGGCCGGCTATGCCAGCAGCCGCCCGGTGATGGTGGGCAACGACGCGTGGCGACAACGGCAGAACGACGTGCACGGTGAGCCGCTCAGCGCCGCCTGGCTGATGCGGGAGTTCCTCGACCCGATGCCACCGGACATCCGCCAACTGCTGTACGGGATGACCGAGCGGGCCGCGCGGGACTGGCACCTGCCGGACGCCGGGATGTGGGAGTCACGCGACGCCGAACGCCACTACGTGTCGTCGAAGGTGCAGTGCTGGACGGCGTTGGACCGAGCCGTCCGCTTCGGGTCCCACCTGGGCTCGGAGGCGGACGTCGCCAGGTGGGCGGCGGCCCGGGACGAGGTGCGACGAGCCGTGCTGGCCCGCGGCTTCAGCGCCCGGCTGGGGGCCTTCACCGCAGCATTCGACAGCGAAGAGCCGGACGCGTCGGCGCTGCTGATGCCATTGGTCGGTTTTCTTCCCGCCGACGACCCGAGAATGCGTTCCACCATCCGGATGATCGAGGAACGGTTGTCCCAGGACGGCCTGGTACGGCGCTGGGAGGGCGACCCCGCCGGCTTCGTGATCTGCTCCTTCTGGCTGGTCAGCTGCCTGGCGCTGGCCGGCGAGCGCGACCGGGCCGGGCGGCTCTTCGAGCGGCTCGCCGACCGGGCCAACGACCTGGGCCTGCTCGCCGAGCAGATCGATCCGCACAGCGGGGAAGCTCTGGGAAACTTTCCCCAGGCGTTCTCGCACATCGGCCTCATCAACGCCGCCGGGGACCTCACCGACCTCGACGCCGGGCGGCGCAGCTGTCGCTGGAACCCGGGCGACTCATCCCCGGCCACTGACGGTGAACGGACGGCGGGGCGGTCAGCCCAGCCGCTGGCGGTCTCTTCTGACCCGAACTCGCCGACGGTGGGTAAGTTTGGGAACGGTGGTTGGGGCCGGTGGTAGATCTCCGGATCGGCGGGAAGCAGCCGGGCAGCTGGGTGTCGTGCCCGACGACGCGCCATCGCCCGGTCGAGATCGCCTCCTCGTCGCAGTACCTGACGATGCCGGTGGCTGCTGTAGTAAGGCCGGCGGCCGGGTTTCGCAGCGGGTGCCGGCCGCGGATCAATCCGAAGGCGGCGCCGAACCTGTTCCGCAGACGAGCACGACCAGGTGGTAGTCGTGGTTCCCGGTGGGCACGGCGATGACGTCACCGGTGCGGGCGCGGGCCTTCGCCCGCCTTCGCTTCGGTGTGGTTGTGGTGAGCCGGGCGGTCTGCGCGGAGTCCAGCGGGGCTGGCCGACTTGGCGAACGCCTCAAGTACTACGGCGGCGAGGTCGACGAGGGTGATGGGTCCACCCGAGCCGGTCTGCCACCATGCGAGACCCGGCCGGGTGCGTCAGAAAGCCACACCCGGAGAACCTGCATCCCGGGGTCTCCCCAACGGTGGCCCGCGCCGGCATGCCGTCGGCGGCCGGCTCAGGTTGCCGCGGCAGGGGCGCGACATGAGGCCGGATCGCGTAGGGGGCCGGGGGCGGCAATGCCGCTCCGGCCCCCTACGACGAGCCGCGCCTACCGTACGGTCGGCGGCACCTCGATCTTGTCGATGTCGGGTGAGTAGACCGGCGTCGTGCTGTCGATCTCGATCGTGTTGGTGCCGGCACGCAACTGCATCGCGACGGTCAGGGTGGCCGGGACGTCCCAACCACCGCTGGGCGGGAAGGCCAGGGTGACGGCGTTCTGGCCGTTGGCCGAGACGGTCGCCGAGCGCGGGTCGTTCGTGGTGTAGCGGATGTTCACCTGGTAGGTGCCCGTCTTCGGCACGGTGACGCTGTTGATGCGCAGGGCGCCGCCGTTGTAGAGGTTGCCGACCTTCGCGCCGCCGGAGCAGTTGGCACAGCCGCCGACCGAGGCGCCGCGGACGAGGGTGTTCGTGCTGGCCTCCGCCTCGTAGCTGGCCACCTTGGGGGCAACACCCGTCGGGGTGACCTTGAACAGGCGGGAACCGTGCGACGGTAGGGTCGCCGAGATGGCGCCGTTGTGCACGCCCAGTTCTTCGCTCCGCCACACGTCACGGACGGTGGCGGTGCCACCGAAGCCGAAGCTGCTCCAGTTGGCGGTGACCTGGGCGGGGAAGCTGCCCATGTTGAACAGCGCGACGGTGTACGAGTTGTCGGCGTTCTTCATTTCCCAGACCTGCGCGGGGCCGGTCGGTGTCACCGGTCGGGCCGGGATGCCCTGCTGGTCGATCGCGATCACCTCGCGGTTGGTGAGCAGGGAGAGGCCGTACGCGTCGAGCTTGGTGAGGTCGTCACCGATGTAGAGCGGGGCCGCCGAGATCGCCCACAGCGTCATGTAGCTCTGCCGCTCGTCCTCGGTGATGCCGTCCATCTCACCGTTGCCGACGTTGAGTGAGTCGAGGTTGTTCCAGCCGCCGGGGCCAGCCCAGGGCGTCCAGCCGGGGACGTCGTCCCACCGGACCTTGACGGAGTTGTTCCAGGTCACCAGCGTGTCGCAGTAGCACTCCACGTCGGTGTCGATCCGCCAGCCGTTGGAGTACCGCTTCCAGTCGGCGGCGTGGTTGCGGTCGAGCGACCAGGACAGGAGAAACTCGATCGGACGTCCGGCCTTGGCGATGGCCGCGTGCCAGGCAGCGACGTCCGCGACGTTGTTGTAGTTGTCGCCGCTGCGGAACGAGCCCGGCCCGACGCCGTCGAACTTGAGGAAGTCATAGCCCCAGTCGGCGATCAGCTGTGCCTGCGAGTCGACATACTTCTGCGCGCAGGGCTTCGAGAAATCGATCTTGTATGCCCCGTCCCAGCCGTTCGTCGTACGCAGGTCCGGGTAGACGATGTCGGCGGTGGTGCAGCCGGGCGCGTTCCAGATCGGCACCGTGCCGCCGCCGTACAGGGGCTTGTTCAGCCCGACGGTGAGGTAGATGCCGGCCTTGAGGCCCTTGGCGTGGATGGCGTCGGCGACGTACTTCATGCCGTGCGGGAACCGCTCGGGCGAGGCGATCTCGCGCCCGTACCCGTCGGAATTGATCTCCCATTGGTAGTTGGTGGACCAGCCGGCGTCGATGTTGACGTACTCGTAGCCGTAGGGCTTGAGCTTCGTGGCGAGCACGTCGGCCTGCTGAAGGACGTTGGCCTCGTTCAGCCAGCTCGCGGGGCCGTTCGGGTTGACCCCCGGGTACTTGGTGGCCTGCAGGCTCCAACTGCTCCACCCCATGTAGGGACGGGCCGCGACGCCCTGCGCCGCCGCCTCGGCGGCCCCCTTCTGCGCGGCCGCCCGGTCGGCGGGCGACGGGTCCTTCGTGATGGCGCCGGCCCCCGCGCTGTTCGGCGCTGGGCTCGGCTTCGGACCGGGTGCGGCAGCCTGCGTCATCGCGCCGGGTGCGGCAGCCTGCGCCGGGATAGCGCCCGCGCCGACGGCCACCGCGAGGGTGGCGGCGAGGGCCACGCCGGTGCGGACCCGGCTCTCGCGCCGGGTGGGCGGTTCGACTCGCTGCGCGGTGGTGCGTAACGGTGACTTCACAGTCACACCTCCTGGTTTTCCGGGTCGAGGGTGGTGCCTGTTGCGATATGGCCGGCCGGGGGCCGGATTGACGCCGATGGTTCAGGGAACGACGAGCGACTGGATGCTCACGGCAGCCGCTCCGCGCGCCCACTCCTCGAAGGGCAGCGGGCGGATGGAGAGCGGGCACTGGGCGGCGGCGCCGAACGCCTGGCGTTCGAAGCCGGTACGGATGTGTGCCTCGAACAGGTCGTAGGCGGCCAGCCCCTCGCCGGACACGACGATCCGGGCGGGGCCGACCAGGTTCGCCACGGCCGCGATGCCGGAGCCGATCGCGTTGCCGGCACGGGCGAAGACGGCAGCGACCTGCTCGTCACCGGCACGGGCCAGGGCCACCGCGGCGTCGATGGTCAGTTCGGGCCGACCGGTGCGTTCCCGGGCCTGCCGGACGATGGCCTGGGTGCCGGCGATGGCCTCCACGCAGCCGCGACCACCGCAGTGACAGCTCGGGCCGTTGGCGTCCACCGCGAGGTGGCCGATCTCGCCGGCCACGCCGTGCGAGCCGGAGACCAGTCGGCCGTGGACGACCAGGCCGCAGCCGATGCCGGTGCCCACGGTGACGAGGGCGAAGGACTCGGCGCCCACTCCCTCGCCGAACCAGTGCTCAGCGGCGGTGAGCGCCTTCACGTCGTTCTCCACCGTGGCGGCGAGCCCGGTGATCCGGCCGGCGCGTTGGCCGAGCGGGACGTTGCGCCACTGCAGGAACGGCGAGTACCGGACCAGCCCGGTGGTGCGGTCCACGTCGCCGGAGATGGCGAGCCCCAGCCGGCGGGTGCGGAGCCGGTAGTCGCCGGGGCCGTCGAGCAGCCCGTCGACGAGCTGGCCGAGGTCGGTGAGGACAGCCTCGACGTCGGGGGCGGTCAGCGGCCGGCGGGCCGTGGCCCGTACCGCCGCACGGAGGTCGCAGACGACGCCGATCAGCTCGTCGGCGGTGATCTTCACCCCGACGAAGAACTCGCGGTCCGCGCGCACGGCCAGTGGACTGGCGGGGCGTCCCGCGCCCGGACCGGTGCGTTCGGTTGCGGCCAGCTCATGCAGGTAACCCGTGTCGATGAGCGGGCGCGCGGCCTTGGTGACGGCGGCGGAGGACAGCCCGAGGCGGCGCGCGAGACTGACCCGGCTCAATGGACCTTCGGTCAGTACGGCGGTGAACACCGCCGTCGCCGCCGGAGCGACGGCGAGCGAGCCCGGGCCGGTCTCGGGAAACATAGCCGAAACGTAGGTTCAATAATTAACTTCGTCAAGTATTGATTTCGGTTGAACAGGAGTCCTACGCTCAGCCAGCCCGTCACGCACGCTCACGACGACGACGTGCGGCAGGTCCATTGGGGAGCCACGCCAACACTGACCAGGGCGGCGCGGGGTGCCGAGCGTGCGTACCCGGCATCGAGCAGCAAGAAAGGCGATCGCCGTGGTCCTGTTCGATCTGCCCCTCGCCGAGCTGCGCGCCTACCGCCCGCACCGCGCCGAGCCGGACGACTTCGAGGCGTTCTGGCACGCCACGCTTTCCGCCGCGGCCGAGCACGACCTGGCGGCGGAGTTCACCCCGTACGACGCCCTGCTCCCCCGGGTGCACGTCCACGACGTGCGGTTCAGCGGCTCCGGCGGGCAGCGGGTAGCCGGCTGGTTCCTCACCCCGGCGGACGTGGCCGGGCCACTGCCGTGCGTGGTGCAGTTCATCGGCTACGGCGGCGGCCGGGGCCGGCCCCACGAGTGGCTGCTGTGGCCGGCCGCCGGGTACGCGGTGTTCGTCATGGACTCCCGCGGCCAGGGCGACGGCGACACCGTGGATCTGCCCGGCAGCGACTCGCCGCAGCACGGCGGCGTGCTGACCCGCGGCGTGCTGGACCGCGAGCAGTACTACTACCGCCGGTTGTTCACCGACGCGGTGCGGGCGGTGGACGCGGCGGCCAGCCATCCGGAGGTGGACGCAGCCGGATCATCGTCGCCGGCGCCAGCCAGGGCGGCGGGATCGCGCAGGCGGTGGCCGGCCTGCACCCCCAGGTACGAGGCGCGCTCATCGACCTGCCGTTCCTGACCCACTTCCGGCGGGCCACCGAGATCACCGACACGCACCCGTACCAGGAGCTGGCCGACTTCTGCGCGACGAACCGCGACCGGGTCGAGCAGGTCTTCCACACGCTGAGCTACTTCGACGGCATGCATTTCGCGGCGCGGGCCACCGCACCGGCGCTCTACTCGGTCGCGCTGATGGACGACGTATGCCCACCGTCCACGGTGTTCGCCGCGTACAACAACTACGCCGGCCCGAAGGAGCTGCAGGTCTGGCCGTACAACGGGCACGAGGGCGGGGCGACGTTCCAGCCACCGATCCAACTACGCTGGCTGCGCGACCTGTTGGCGGCCTGAGCCCCCCGATCGCCGCGCGGCGAGTCGGGGGCTCAGCGTGCGCCGTGCCGGGAGCCGCAGACCGGCCATGCCGCCGTCGACGGCGAGCGAAGTCCCGGTGACCGCTCCCGCGGCGGGTGAGGCGAGGTACACCACTGCCGCGGCGACCTCCGCGGCGCTGACCAGGCGGCCGGTCGGCTGACGCGCGGCGAGCAGCCGCCGCTCCGCGGCCGGGTCTTCGGCGCCGGCGAGCAGCCGGGTGACCCAGGGGGTGTCCACCGTGCCCGGCGCCACGCAGTTCACCCGTACGCCGTCGCCGATCAGATCTGCGGCCATGGCCAGGGTGAGGGCGTGCACGGCGCCCTTGGACGCGGAGTACAGCGCCCGACGGGGTAGGCCGGCGGTCGCCGCGATGGAGGACACGTTGACGATGGCGCCCGCCGGTGACCGGCGCAGGTGGGGCAGCGCGACTGCGCTGGTGCGGGCCACACCGGCGACGTTCACGTCCAGCACGCGGGCCCACTGGGCGTCGTCGTTGTCCTCGACGGCGCCGACCGCCGAGATGCCGGCGTTGTTGACGAGGATGTCCAGGCGGCCGAAGGCGTCCACGGCGGCGGCGACGCCGGCCACCAGGGAGGCGCGGTCCGCTACGTCGGCCCGCACGGCGCGGACCGCCGGCCCGGACGGCGCACCTGACGGGTCCAGGTCCAGCACGACCACCCGGGCCCCCGCGGCGAGCAGCGCATCGGTGCAGGCGCGGCCGATCCCCGAACCCCCTCCGGTCACCACGGCGACCAGTCCGTCACAGCTCATGAACGTCTCCTTCCCATTCCAACGGTCAGGCCCACGCGGGTCCGTCCGGGTAGGCGTACCGGGTGAGGCTGTCGGGGTGCATCTCGGCGGAGAAGCCGGGTGCGGTCGGCGCGTGGTAGTGGCCGTCGCGCACCACCACCGGGGTGCGGAAGTGCTCGTGCAGGTGACCGACGTGCTCGATGACCCGGTCGTCGGTGCTGCCGGAGACGGCCACGAAGTCGAACATCGAGAGGTGCTGTACCAGTTCGCACAGGCCGACTCCCCCTGCGTGCGGGCAGACCGGTACGCCGTACTTCGCGGCCAGCAGCAGGATCGCCACGTTCTCGTTCACCCCGCCCACCCGGGCGGCGTCGATCTGCACCACGTCCACCGCCCCGGCCTGGAGCAGTTGCTTGAACACCACCCGGTTCTGCACGTGCTCGCCGGTGGCCACCCGGATGGCGCCACCCGACGGCGCGGCGGTGGCGAGCGCGGCCCGGATCGTGGCGTGCCCGAGCACGTCGTCGGGGCTCGTGGGTTCCTCGATCCACCAGGGGTCGTAGGGCGCCAGGTCGCGCATCCACGCGATCGCGTCGGGCACGTCCCATCGCTGGTTGGCGTCCACGGCGATGCGGATGTCCGGCCCGACCGCCGCCCGGGCCGCCCGGAGCCGCCGGAGGTCGTCGGCCCGGTCGGCGCCTACCTTGAGCTTGATCTGGGTGAACCCGTCGGCGACGGCCTGCTTGGCCAGCCGTACCACCTTGTCGTCGGCGTAGCCGAGCCAGCCCGGCGAGGTGGTGTACGCGGGGTAGCCGCGCTCGGTCAGGATCGCCGCGCGTCCGGCTCGGCCCGGTTCGGCGGCACGCAGGATCCGCAGGGCTTCCGCCGGGGTCAGGGCGTCGGTGAGGTACCGCCAGTCGACAAGGTCGACGATCTGCTCGGGGCTGAGCTCGGCCAGGTACCGCCAGACGGGCTTGCCGGCCCGTTTGGCGACCAGGTCCCACATCGCGTTGATGACCGCGCCGGTGGCGAGGTGCACCACTCCCTTCTCGGGGCCCAGCCAGCGCAGCTGCGAGTCGTGGGTGAGGGAACGGGCGAACGCGCCCAGGTCGACGGTGTCCGGGTCCAGGTCCACCACGAACGGGACGAGGGCGTCGATCGCCGCCCGGCAGATGTCGTTGCCGCGGCCGATGGTGAAGGTGAAGCCGTGGCCGTCCGGCCCGTCGTCGGTGCGCAGCACCAGGTATGCCGCCGAGTAGTCGGGATCGGGGTTCATCGCGTCGGACCCGTCGAGCTCCCGCGAGGTGGGGAACCGGACGTCGTAGGTGTCGACGCGGGTGATCCTGGCCATCAGGCGCTCCTGATCGGGCTGTACTGCCGGCCGAGACCGTCGATCTCGACCTCCATGACGTCCCCGGCTGACAGATACGGGAACCGGCCGGACAGCGCCACCCCTTGCGGCGTTCCGGTATTGATCACGTCGCCCGGGTCGAGCACGGTGTACTGGGACAGGTGCCAGACCAGGTACGCGACGTCGAAGATCATGTCTTTGGTGGTGGAGTCCTGGCGGGGTTCGCCGTTGACCCAGGAGCGCAGGCGCAACGCCTGCGGGTCGGGCAGCTCGTCGGTGGTGACCAGCCAGGGTCCGAGCGGCTGGAACGTCTCGCACGACTTGCCCTTGGACCACTGCCCGCCGGAGACGGTGAGCTGGAAGTCGCGTTCGGAGACGTCGTTGGAGAGCACGTACCCCGCGACGTGGGCCAGCGCCTCGTCGGGCGAGGACAGATAGCGGGCCCGGCGGCCGATCACCACGGCCAGTTCGACCTCCCAGTCGGTCTTCGTCGATCCGCGTGGAATCAGCACGTCGTCGTACGGGCCGACCACCGTGTTGGGGGCCTTGTAGAACACGATCGGCAGCTCGGGTGGCACCGAGCCGGATTCGGCGGCGTGGGCCGCGTAGTTCTGTCCGACGCAGAGGATCGCCCCGGGACGGGCGATCGGGGGGCCGATCCGCTGGCCGGTGACGTCGATCTCCGGAAGGTCGGTGGCCTCGCGGGCGCGCCGCAGTCCGTCGCCGGCGAGGAAGGTCGCGTCGATGTCGGCCGTCAGCGGCGACAGGTCGAGGTAGTGGCCGTCGTCGTACCGTACGGGCCGTTCCTGGCCCACCGGCCCGACGCGCATAAGTCTCACGAACCAACCTCCAGTGCGTAGGTGCGAATCGCGGTGCCGGCCGAGACGGCGGACCGCTCGTGCGGCGGCAGGTCCGCCAGGCAGGCGTCGAGCGCCGCCAGGGCGCCGGCGTACGTGGTGACCAGCTCGCACACCGGCCAGTCGGAGCCGAGCATCAGCCGCTCGGGGCCGAAGAGCTCCAGCGCGGTGTCGACGTAGGGTCGGATGCTGTCCGGGCCGGACCCGGACCCGGCCTCGGTGAGCAGGCCGGACAGCTTGGCGACGACGTTGTGGCAGCCGGCCAGCGGGGCGATGGCCGCCCGCCACCGGGCGTGGGCGTGGGCGCCCGAGGCGATCGGTGGCTTCCCGAGGTGGTCCAGGACGAAAGCGGTGCCCGGCGTGGCCCTGGCCGCCTCGGCGCAGGCGGTCAGCTGTCCGGCGTGGACGATGAGGTCGACGGTCAGTCCGGCGGCGCCGACGGCGGCGAGGGCGGCCCGGACGTCGGGGCGGGCCAGAGTGGTCCGGGTCGGTGACCGCCTGCACCTGATCGCGGACGCCGACCAGCTTGGCGCCGCCCGGTAGGGCGCGGTAGCCGGCCAGGGTGGCGGTGAGGTCGGGGTCGGTCAGGGACGCCCAACCGACGACGCCGGCGATCCACGGCGTGCCGGCGGCGAGGGCCAGGAACTCGGCGGTCTCGGCGCTGTCGCAGCGGCCCGCCTCGACGAGGACCGTCGCCGTCACACCCGCCTCGTCCAGGCTGGGCGCCAGGTCGCCGAGGGTGTAGTCGTGGCGCAGCGGCTCCAGCCCGGGTGCCGCGAGCCAGGGGTAATCGGCGGTCCACACGTGGTGGTGGGCATCGACGATCACGGCGTCGGCACCTCCTCTGCCAGCAGCCCCTCGGCCTTCAGGTCGGCCCACAGCGCACCCGGGACGTCCCACTGGAACATCGCCACGTTGTCGGCGATCTGCCCGGGGTCGCGGGCACCGATCACCACGCTGGCGACGGCCGGGTGTCCTAACGGGAACTGGATGGCCGCGGCCCGCAGCGGCACCCCGTGCCGATTGCACGCGCCCGGATGGCGGCGGCCCGGCCCAGGAGCGCGCGGTCGGCCGGGGCGTAGTCGTAGTGGGCGCCCGGGCGCGGGTCGGCCAGGAGACCGGAGTTGTAGACACCCGCGGCGAGGACGGCGACGCCCCGCCGCCCGCACAGCGGCAGCAGCTCCGCCAGGCCGGACTGGTCGAGAAGGGTGTACCGGCCGGCGAGCATGACGCAGTCGAAGTCGCCCTCCCGGACCAGCGTGACCAGGCCAGGAGCCTGGTTCATGCCGGCGCTGACCGCACCGATCTCGCCGGCGGCGCGCAGCTCGGCGAGGGCCGGGTAGGCGCCGGTCATCGCCTCGGCGAGGTGGTCGTCCGGATCGTGGATGTGCGCGATGTCGATCCGGCCGAGTCCCAGCCGTTCCAGGCTCTCGGCATGGGAGCGGCGGACCCCGGCGGCGGAGAAGTCGAAGACCGGGGCGAGGTCGGTCGACTCCGCCCAGAACTCCTGCCGGTCGCGGCCGTCGGGCACCAGCAGGCGACCGACCTTCGTGGAGAGGGTGAACTCGTCGCGCGGTCGGCCGGCGAGCACCGCCCCGGCCCGGCGCTCCGACAGCCCGCACCCGTACAGGGGGGCCGTGTCGAAGTATCGCAGCCCGAGATCCCAGGCGGCCTCCACGGTGGCCCGGGCGACCTCGTCGCCGACGGCGGTGAACAGCCCGCCGATCGGCGCCAGCCCGAGTCCCAACCGGGTCACCGTCACGCGGGTACGCCCCAGGGGCACTCTCTCGGTGGCTCGCATGCGCCGACCTCCCGCCGGGCTATTTCCTATAGGATATTGCGCGGTTAGAGTGTCTACTCGTTCACCGCGAGCCAAGTCAAGGGGGCCGGAAGAAGCGATGGCGCACCAGGCCGGAGACCGGATCCGCCCCGCCCGGCGGCTCACCCTGTCCGAGGACGTCTACGAGGCCGTCAAAGGGCTGATCATGGACCACACGATGCCTCCGGGCGAACGGGTGACCATCGACGTCCTCGCCCGGCAACTCGACGTCTCCCCCACCCCCGTCCGGGAGGCCCTGGCCCGCCTCGAGTCCGACGGGCTGGTCCGGAAGCGGCCCTTGTCTGGATACACCACTACCTCGCTGTTGAGCAGGGCCGAGTTCGACGATCTGTTCGACATGCGCATCCTGCTCGAGGGCGCGGCGGCCGGCCGGGCGGCAGTGCACGCGAAAGCCGCGGCCCGCGAGCGGATCGGCACGGAGGCCGGGGCGACGGTCGGCGTGGAGGCGGGCGAGGACTACCGCCGGCACGCCGCCTTCACCGCCCTCGACGCACGGTTCCACGACCTCGTCGCGGAGGCTGCCGGCAGTCCCCTGCTGCGCGACGCGATCACCCGCCTGCACGCGCACCTGCACCTGCATCGCCTCTACTTCCCCGCCGCGACCGCGTCGGAGACCGCCGCCGAGCACCAGCGAATCGCCGCCGCCATCGCCGCCGGCGACCCCGACGGCGCCACCGAGGCGATGCGGGCTCACCTGACCGCGGCCCGCGAGCGCCACCTACCCGCGTTCGACCGGCTGCCGGCCTCGGGCGCGGACAGCGCACCCTGACCACCCCCGAACTTCCCGAGGACACGCCGTGCGCATCGCCCTCTTCATCACCTGCGTCAACGACCTCGTCTATCCGCAGACCGGCATCGCCGTCACCCGCATCCTGCGGCGGCTCGGTCACACCGTCGAGTTCCCGGCCGCGCAGACCTGCTGCGGTCAGCTGCACGCCAACACCGGGTATCGGGACGAGGCGGTGCCGATGGTCCGCGGCTTCGCCGACACCTTCGACGGCTACGACGCCGTCGTCGCGCCGTCCGGCTCGTGCACGGCCATGATCCGCGAGCAGTACCCGCGCCTGCACCCGGCCGCGGCCGCCGTCGCCGGCCGCACCTACGAACTGTCCGAGCTGCTGGTGGACGTCCTCGGCGTCACCGATGTCGGCGCGGCGTTCGCGCAGACGGTCACCTACCATCCGACCTGCCACGGCCTGCGGATGCTGCGGCTGGGCGACAAGCCGCTCACCCTGTTGCGCCACGTCCGGGGCATCCGCCTGGTCGAGCTCGGCGACGCCACCGAGTGCTGCGGTTTCGGCGGCACCTTCGCGGTGAAGAACGAAGCCGTGTCCACCGCAATGCTGGCCGACAAGTGCGCCCGGGTACGTGAGACGGGCGCGGCGGTGCTCGCGGCGGCGGACAACTCGTGCCTGGCCCACATCGGCGGCGGCCTGGACCGCGCCCGCTCCGGCATCCGGGCGATGCACTACGCCGAGATCCTCGCCATGACGGGCCACGACGAATGAGCCACCACGACACCCCCACCGGAGTTCCGGCCACCGGTGGTGGCCGCATCCGCACCCCGCTGCCGTTCCCGACAGCCGCCCGAAGCGGGGTCGCCGACGACCAGCTGCGCGCCAACCTGCACCGGGCCACCCGCACGATCCGCGGCAAACGGGCCCGGGTCGTCGACGAGGTCCCGGACTGGGCGGCATTGCGCGACGCGGGGGCGGCGATCAAGGCCGATGTGCAGCGGCGGCTGCCCGAGCTGCTGCAACGGTTCGAGGCGGCGGCCACGGCCGCCGGCGCCCGGGTGCACTGGGCCAGGGACGCCGCCGAGGCATGCCGGATCGTGGTCGAGTTGACCCGCGCGGCCGGCGCCGACGAGGTGGTGAAGGTCAAGTCCATGGCCACCCAGGAGATCGAGCTCAACGAGGCCCTGGCGGCGGCCGGCATCGCCGCCCACGAGACCGACCTCGCCGAGCTGATCGTGCAGCTCGGCGACGACACCCCCTCGCACATCCTGGTGCCCGCGATCCACTACAACCGGGCGCAGATCCGGGACATCTTCCGCCGCCGGATGGCCGACGCGCCCGCCGACCTCAGCGCGGAGCCGCGGGAGCTGGCCGAAGCGGCCCGCCTGCACCTGCGGCGCCGGTTCCTGGAGGCGAAGGTCGCGGTGTCCGGGGCGAACTTCGCGGTCGCCGACACGGGCACGCTGGTGGTGGTGGAGTCCGAGGGCAACGGGCGGATGTGCCTCACCCTGCCGCAGACCCTGATCAGCGTCGTCGGGGTGGAGAAGCTGGTGCCGAGCTTCGCCGACTTGGAGGTCTTCCTGCAACTGCTCCCGCGCTCCTCGACCGGGGAGCGGATGAACCCCTACACGTCGATGTGGACGGGGGTCACGCCGGGCGACGGCCCGCAGGAGGTGCATGTGGTGCTCGTCGACAACGGACGTTCGGCGGTGCTGGCGGATCCGGTCGGCCGGTCGGCGCTGTCCTGCATTCGCTGCTCCGCCTGCCTCAACGTCTGCCCGGTCTACGAGCGGGCCGGTGGGCACGCGTACGGGTCGGTGTATCCAGGGCCGATCGGGGCGATCCTGTCTCCGCAGTTGACCGGCGTCGCCGACAACGCCTCGCTGCCGTACGCGTCCACGCTCTGCGGCGCCTGCGCCGACGTCTGCCCAGTCAAGATCGACATACCGGAGATCCTCGTCCACCTGCGCCAACAGGCACCGCACGCGGCGGCGGAACGGACGGCCATGCGTACCCTCTCGTGGATCATGCGCAGCCCACGACGGTGGGCCCTCGCGTTGCGGGTTGCCCGCCGCGCCGCCGGCCCCCCTGGGCTCCTGGC
>NZ_JAEVHN010000051.1:0-19236 GCF_016803375.1 Micromonospora sp. 4G55 | reverse complement strand
CCGGACCGGCCGCCGGCGACCAGCCGGTGGCACCACCGCCACGCCGGGCGGCCGTGGGTCATCGCCAGCTCCCGCTCGATCACCACGTCGCCGATCCGCCAGCGCCAGCGCGGCAGCCCGTCTACCAGCTCGAAGCGCTCCAGCAGCTCGAAGCCGCGCGGGTCGACCACGCCCGAGGACCACTCGTGCGCCCCGAGCCGGATCCGCGCCCCGGAGGGCAGGGTCACCGCCGGGTCGAGGCTCACCAGTCCCACGCGGCGGGACGCCGGCGTCTCGCCGGCCACCACCAGCAGGCCGTGGTAGCGCCGGGTGCGCAGCCCGCTCACCGTGCCCATCGCGTACCCGCCCAGGCCGTCGGTGACCAGCCACTCCCGGGTCGCCCCGCCGGCCAGTTCGCCGCAGACCTGCGGACCGAAACCGATCTCGATCAACTACTTTCCTCCTGCGGCCGCGAGGTGTGACGCGCCACGACGACAATGGCCCTTGTGGTGAAGTACCCGGGCGGCGTCGAAGATGTGCACGTGTTCACCGACTCCTCGCCCTCCGACGCACCGTCCCCCGACCCTGAGCGGCTCCGGCTGGCCCAGGCCGACGCCCGGGAGCAGGACTGGCGCGCATGGGGTCCCTATCTGTCCGAGCGGGCGTGGGGGACGGTACGGGAGGACTACAGCGAGCACGGTACGGCGTGGGACTACTTCCCCCACGACCACGCGCGGTCCAGAGCCTACCGGTGGAACGAGGACGGCATGGCGGGCGTCTGCGACGACCGGCAGACCTTCTGCTTCTCCCTCGCGCTCTGGAACGGCGTCGACCCGATCCTCAAGGAGCGGATGTTCGGCCTCGGCGGCGACGGCGGCAACCACGGCGAGGACGTCAAGGAGTACTGGTGGTACGAGGACTCCACGCCCACCCACTCCTGGATGCGCTGGCGCTACCACTACCCGCAGGCCGCCTTCCCGTACGACGAGCTGGTCGCGGTCAACGCGCTGCGCGCGCGGGACGAGACCGAGTACGAGCTGGTCGACACCGGGATCTTCGACGACGACCGGTACTGGGCGGTGACCGTCGACTACGCCAAGGCGTCCCCGACCGACATGTGCATCCTCGTCACGGTCGCCAACCGGGGTGACGAGGCGGCCACCCTGCACGTGCTGCCGCACCTGTTCTTCCGCAACACCTGGGCCTGGGGGCTGCCCGCCGCCGACCGGGTGCCCCGGCTGGTCGGCGAGGGCTCCCGGCTGGTCGGTGAGCACTGGGTGCTGGGCCAGGTCCTGCTGGAGGGCGACGGCGCGCCGACCCCGCTGCTCTGCGACAACGACACCAACGCCGAGCGGCTCTGGGGGCTGCCGGGGCGGTCGCCGTACCCGAAGGACGGCATCAACGACCACGTCGTGACCGGCGCGGCCACGGTCAACCCGGCGCGGGAGGGGACCAAGGGGGCGCTGCACTACGTCCTCGACGTGCCCGCCGGCGGCCAGCGGCAGATCCGGCTGCGGCTGACCCGCACCGCCCCGCCGCCCGGCACCGCCCCGCCGCCCCCGGCGGACCTGCGCGACGGCTTCGACGCGGTGCTGTGGGCCCGTCGGGCCGAGGCCAACCGGTTCTTCGCCGGGGTCATCCCGGCGGCGGCCAGCGCCGACGAGGCCCTGATCGCCCGGCAGGCCATCGCCGGGCTGATGTGGGGCAAGCAGTTCTACCACTTCGACGTCAAGCGGTGGCTGGAGGGCGATCCCGGCTCCGCGCCGCCGCCGGCCGGTCGCCGGCACGGGCGCAACAGCGCCTGGTGGCACATGAACAGCTTCGACGTGATCTCCATGCCCGACCCCTGGGAGTACCCCTGGTACGCCGCCTGGGACCTGGCCTTCCACTGCGTCAGCATCGCCCGGGTCGACCCGGGTTTCGCCAAGGACCAGCTGCTGCTCCTGCTCCGCGAGTGGTACCTGCACCCCAACGGGCAGATCCCGGCGTACGAGTGGGCGTTCGGCGACGTCAACCCGCCGGTGCACGCCTGGGCGGCGCTGAAGGTGTTCGAGATCGACGGCGGGCGCGACCACGAGTTCCTGGCCCGGGTGATGCACAAGCTGCTGCTGAACTTCACCTGGTGGGTCAACCGCAAGGACACCGGCGGCAACAACGTCTTCGAGGGCGGCTTCCTCGGCCTGGACAACGTCGGCCCGTTCGACCGGTCCGCCGCGCTGCCGGTGGCCGGGGTGCTGGAGCAGTCCGACGGCACCGGCTGGATGGCGATGTACGCGCTCAACCTGCTGGACATGGCCATCGTGCTGGCCGAGCACGACCACGCCTACGTCGACACCGCCACCAAGTTCTTCGAGCACTTCGCCTACATCGCGGCGGCCGCGTACTCCCAGGGGCTCTGGGACGACGAGGACGCCTTCTTCTACGACGTGCTCCGGCTGGCCGACGGCAGCCAGGTGCCGCTGCGGGTGCGTTCGGTGGTCGGCCTGCTGCCGCTGGCCGCCACCACCCGGCTCACCGCGCGCACCCTGCAACGCCTGCCCGAGCTGGGCGCCCGGCTGCGCTGGTTCCTCACCCACCGCCCCGAGTACGCCGACGTGATCGGGGCCCGGCGGCTCGGCCCGGACGGCCGCCAGCAGCGGCTGCTTTCCATGGTCGGCCCGGAGCAGGTGGTCCGGCTGCTCGCCCGGATGCTGGACCCCGACGAGTTCCTCTCCGACTACGGCCTGCGCACGCTGAGCCGCGCCCATCTGGACAAGCCCTTCTCGGTGACCCTGGGCGGCCAGGAGTTCGCCGTCGGGTACGAGCCGGCCGAGTCGACCAGCGGCCTGTTCGGCGGCAACTCCAACTGGCGGGGCCCGATCTGGATGCCGACCAACTTCCTGCTGATCAGCGCGCTGCGCGACTACGCGGCGTTCTTCGGCGACGACCTCCAGGTGGAGTACCCGACCCGCTCCGGGCGCAAGTGCACCCTCGACGAGATCGCCGACGACCTGTCGGCCCGGCTGATCTCGCTGTTCACCCGGGACGACTGGGGGCGACGGCCGATCTACGGGGCCGCCCAGCTCTTCCAGACCCACCCCGACTGGCGGGACCTGATCTCCTTCCCGGAGTACTTCCACGGCGACAACGGCGCCGGCCTGGGGGCCTGGCACCAGACCGGGTGGACCGCGCTGGTCGCGGACCTCATCCTCACCCTGCGGCGCTGACCGGCCGAGGGGAGAGTCGCCAATCCGTCAGCGGACGGTGACGGCAGGTGACCGTCGCTAGCATCGACCGGGTGTCGCCCACCGACGGCCCGGACGCCGAGCCGGCCGAGTCGAACGAGCCGGCCGAGCCGGCTGGTTCGGACGAGCCGGCCGAGCCGGCCCGGGTCGTGGCGGCCGCCCGGCAGCTTGCCGAGGCCGAGGGGTGGGCGGCGGTGACCCGCCGCCGGCTGGCCGAGCGGACCGGTCTCGACATCGAGACCCTGTACCGCCGCTTCCCGGATCCGGCCGCGCTGGTGGCCGCCGTGGCCCTGCGCGGCTTCGCCGACCTGGCCGCCGCCCTCGCCGCCGCCCGGGGAACGGCCGGCGACGACGGCGCCTGGCCGGCGGTGGTGACGACGTACCTGGACTTCGCGTACGCCAACCCGGAGGTGTACGACGCCATGCTCGCCCACACGCCGGACCTCACCCTCGGCCGCGACCCGGCGCCCGGCGCGCCTCGCGCCGCCTTCGCCGAACTGTGCGCCGCGCTGACGCCGCTGGCCGCCGGCCGCGACCCCGACACGCTCGCCGAGATCGGCTGGGCCCTCCTGCACGGCACGGTCATGCTCACCCGGGGCGGCCGGCTGCGACCGGAGACCCAGGAGCAGCGGGAGGAGCTGATCGCGGCCGGGCTGTTCGCCGCGCCCTGACCGGGCGGGGTCGACCTCGTGTCGGCGCCACGCGGCGGCGTAACCCGGATGACCGTCGCCGCCGGCGCGCAGTAGCGTGTCCCGGACGCCAGACCCGGGAGGGGGACCGATGGAACAGCGCCGGGACGCGGCGGTGCTCGTCTTCGACGCCGACGACACGCTCTGGGAGAACAACGTCGTCTTCGAGCGGGTGATCGACGACTTCCTGGACTGGCTGGCGCACCCGACGCTGGACCGGGCGCAGATCCGGGCGGTGCTGGACGACATCGAACGCGCCAACGCGGTCGCCCACGGGTACGGCAGCAAGGTCTTCCTGCGCAGCCTCGGCGAGTGCCTGGAGCGGCTGCGCGAGCGGCCCGCCACCGAGCGGGAGCGCCGGGAGATCGACGAGCTGGCCGCCGCGCTCGTCGCTCACCAGGTGGAGCTGATGCCCGGCGTCGCCGACACCCTGGACGCCCTCGCCGGCCGGTACGACCTGCTGCTGCTGACCAAGGGCGACCGGGAGGAGCAGCAGCGCAAGCTCGATGCCTGCGGGCTGCTGCACCACTTCGACGCCGCGCACATCGTGATGGAGAAGGACGTCGACACCTACCGCTGGTTGGCCCGCGAGCACGGCTTCGACCCGGCCCGCGCCTGGATGATCGGCAACTCCCCGAAGTCCGACATCCTGCCGGCCCGGGCCGCGGGCATGAACGCGGTGTTCATCCCGAACGACAACACCTGGGTGCTGGAGCACGACGAGCTCGACCCGGCCGACGAGGGCGTGCTGCGCCTGACGGAGTTCACGGACCTGCTTCGGTACTTCTGAGCGCGCGCGGCCGGTAACGTTCCGTAGGTGCCCCTGACGTTCCCCTCGCACCTGGCGCCGGTGCTGCCGCTCAAGCTGTGGCGACCGCGCTGGTTCGACGGGGTCGCGCTGGCCACCGGTGCGGTGTCGCCGGACGTCGCCTACCTGTTCACCGGCACCGGGATCGAGCTGGGCGGGCACACCCACACCGCGGGCGGGGTGCTCTGGTGGGGCCTGCCCGTCGCGCTGGTCTACGCCTGGATCGTCCGCCGCACGGTGGCCGGGATCGCGGTGCACCTGCCCCTCGACCGGCTCTTCGCCTGGCGGGACCACGCCGCCCTCGGCGCGGTCCGGCACCCCTGGCAGGTCACGGTCTGCTCGGCGCTGATCGGCGCGGCCAGTCACGTGCTCTGGGACCGGGCCACGCACACCGAGCGCTGGCTGCGCCTGGTCGGGATCGAGGACTTCCACGCGCACACCGGCATGTACTGGTGGTTCTTCTCGGACCTGGTCAGCACCGCCGTCGGCGGCGTCGTGGTGGTCGCCCTGGCGTTGCGGACGGCCCGCCGGGGTGAGATCTTCCAAGGGGTACGACCGCCTCCGCCGCCGGCGCGGCCCGCCGTCTTCTGGGGAGTGGCCCTGCCGGTCACCGCCGCCGGGGCGACGGTGCTGCCGCTGCTGCCCGCCGCCACCGTGGCCGCTCCCGCCGGGGTGCGACTGCTGCACCTGGCGGCCCTCGCGCTCATCGCCGGCGCGCCGCGGCGGGAGCGCTTTCCGTCGCCCGGACGTCCCCTGGCCGGACGGGACGCTCTGAGGAGAAACAGCGTCAACCCGGGTAGCTGCGTTACGCGGACATGCCGCATTTCAGGATTGGTATCAATCACATTCGGCGGAGCCCCGGAATGCTTGTCCGAACGGGGGTCGGCTGCCTAACCTGGGCCCGCGTTCACGGCTCTTCGGGGTGAGTCGGGAACGCACCGAAGTCCGGTAGTTGGGCACCGTGGAGCTGAGTGCAGGCGGGCCGGCTCGCCGTGCTGAGCCCGGCGTGGGCGGCGTGCCACGCCCGCCGTGCTCGCATAGGCGATTCCGCTACCACACCGGACGGCTGGTGGTCAGGGCCGGGGAGTTGCGGACCCGGTCCTGACCCGCCACCAGAACTGTTTAGGCGCCGCTCCCTCTTCTCCACCGGAAAGTGAAAGCGTCGGCCGCGTCCTGCGCGTTACACCGACTCGCCGAAATTGCCGGACGAGATCCGTCACCATTTCCGGGACCCCGGAAAGGTGGCCGGGATGCGATCATCTGGCGAATGGAACCGACACCAGTCGCCAGCCCCGTCGGGACGACGACGGGCCGGGGGAAGCCGATCCCGCCGCCCAACCGGGCTTCCCGGTTGACCACCCTGCCCGCCGCGACCACCCAGGTCGTCGTCGTGACCGGTGACAGCTACAGCACCACCTACGCCACCCTGGAGACCTTCCACAAGGTCGGCGGCCACTGGGTGGCGGTCTCGGCGCCGCTGCCCGCCCGGATCGGCTCGAAGGGCTTCAGCGACGACCACCAGGAGGGCGTGCCGACCACCCCCACCGGGGTCTACTCGTTCGGCCCGACCATGTACGGCATCGGCGCCAACCCCGGCGTGCGTTACCCCTACCACCAGGTGGTGCAGTACGACTGGTGGAACGAGAACCCGGACTCCCCGGGGTACAACACGTTCCAGCACACCACCACCAACCCGGGTGGTTGGAGCGAGGCGCTGTGGACGGAGAAGCCGGCGTACACCCACTTCGCGGTGATCACGTACAACATGTCGCCGAACGTGGCCGCGCCCGTTCCCATGAAGGGCAGCGGGATCTTCCTGCACGAGTTCAGCACCTCCGGCGGCAACGCCACCGCGGGCTGCGTGAGCATGTCCCACGCCAACCTGGTCTCGGTGCTGACGTGGCTCGACCCGGCCCGCTCGCCGCGCATCGTCATCAGCCCGGCGCAGAACCTCGGCCACTATTAGCCGGGGATGCCGGCGCCACGGACGCAGACCGACCGCGCCGGCCCCGAGGGTCGGCGCGGTCGGCGTACGCCTGGGTCAGGAGACCTCGCTGCGGACGATCGCCACCGCCACCCGGCAGAACTCGTCCATGTCCGGGTTGAACCCGGCCGCGATGTCCGGGTGCAGCCCGGCGCGGGTCTCGTCGAGCAGCCGCTGGCAGACCTGCTCGACCGGCTCGCCCGCGTAGCTGGCCCGGACCCGTTCGGTGGCCGCCTGCAGGGCCGAGGTCAGCTGATCCTCCAGCGGGCCGCGCAGCTTCTGCTGCACAGGGTCGAGCCCGCTCGGATCGAGCGTGACATGTGGCTCCGACATCGGCGCTCCCTTCGTCGGCGTCCGCGGTACCCCACCGCGGTCGTCGGTCAAACCCCGGCCGGTACGGCGGCCACCCGGACCTGGTACGAGAAGTCCTCCGCGGGCTCCTCCGCGTACGACAGCCGCCGGATCTGCCGGTCGTGGTCGTAGAGCGCGACGTCGACCAGGACGCCGAGATGGGCCAGCCCGATGTTGGCGACCCGCTTCTTGTCCTGGAGCACCGCGCACACCCCGCCGAGCAGGGTGCTGGCGTCCGAGGTGCGGTGCCCCGGCGGGCAGCGCAGGATCAGGTCGACCTCGACGGGCCCGGCCAGCGGCGTCCAGCCGGTGCGCTGGGCCGCGGCGCAGGCCGCCTGGAGCAGGGCGCGGACCCTCGTCGCCTGCCGGTGTCCGGCGGCGAAGATGGACAGCGCCTCGGTCTTGACCGGTGGCAGGCCGCTCACCTCGAACGTCAGGGCGAGAGCGCGGGTGTCCTGCACGACGGCACCTCCTCGTGGGGACGATCCTGCCCAACCGGTGGACCGGCGGAGGGAAGTTCGCGCGAGAACCAACCGATCGGGCGGGCTGGGGTCGGCCGGAGGCGTATCGACTTCGACGGCGACGCGCTGGCTGGTGAAGCTCACCTGACGCTAGTCGACCCGGCGGGCGCGGGGTAGCCCCACCGCGCCCACCTGCTGGGAACCCCGAAGGTCAGGCCGGCCGGCGCGGAGCGAAGGCGCAGAACTCGTTGCCCTCCGGGTCGGCGAGCACCCACCAGCCGACCGTCTCGTCGGGCTCGCGCAGCAGCATCGCCCCGGCGGCGATCAGCGCGGTGGCGTCCGGGCCGGTCAGGTCGACGTCCCAGTGCACCCGGTTCTTGACCCGCTTGCGCTCCGGCACCGGGTCGAAGACCCAGTAGTCCCAGGGAAAGCCGGCCGCGCCGACCACCGAGGCGTGACCCTCCGCCGTGGTCTGCACCCGACCGCCCACCACGCCCGCCCACCAGGTGGCCTGGGCGGTCGGTCGGCGCTGTCCACCACCAGCTCGAACGGCCCGGGCCGCCTGCCCCCGCGCGGCGCGAACGCGCAGAACTGGTTGCCCTCCGGGTCGGCGAGCACCCACCAGCTGATCTCGGCGTCGGGCTCCCGCACCAGCCGGGCGCCCGCGGCCCGCAGCGCCGCCGGGTCGGCGTCGGCCAGTCGCAGGTCCAGGTGGACCCGGGTCTTGCCGGTACGCGGCTCGGGCACCCGGTTGACCCAGATCGACTCCGGCCCGGCCCCCGCCCGGCCGCGGGTCGACCCGGAAGTCGCCGTCGCCGGTGTCGAGCACCTCGCCACCGAGGATCCGGGCCCAGAACCCGGCCAGCGAGCGGGGGTCCGCGGCGTCCATGCAGAGATCCTTGAAGCGCGCGATCATCCGGTCATCATGCCCGCCGGGCCCGACAACGCGCCGCCCCGCCGCCGGCCGGGGCAGGTCAGCGGCGGCCGCGCTTGACCTCGTGGAAGGCCGGGATCCGCAGCAGCGGCAGCAGCGAGTCCCAGATGGTCAGCGCGTCGTCGAGCTCGGGCACCTCGGTCAGGATCGGCCCGTGGATGCCGCGCTCGGCGCCCGGCACCATCAGCACCGGCGCGCCGACGTCCGGGCCCGCCGAGGCGTACGCCAGGGCGTGCGACTCGCGTACCGCCTGGTCCCAGCGCTCGTCGTCGAGGGCCGGCGCCGCCTCGCCCAGCCCGGCCGCGTCGACGGCCGTGGTCACGATCGACGCGGCGAGCGGGGTGCCCGCGTCGTGGCTGCGCGCGCCGAGCTCGGTGTAGAAGCGGGCGACGTCCTCGGGACGGCCCTGGGCGCGCAGCGCCTCCACCAGCCGCAGCGCCCGGCTCGACGCGGTCAGCGCGTCGGCGAACTGCGGCGGGACGTTGCCCTCGTTGAGGATCGCCAGGCTGAACGCCCGCCATTCGACGCTGAGCCCCCGGGCCTCGGCGACCCGCACCAGCCAGCGCGAGGCGCGCCAGGTCCACGGGCAGGCGGGGTCGAAGAAGAAGGTCGCATCCATCGGCCGAGCCTACGGCGGGGCCGATCGATCCGCACCGCGGTGATCTACCACACCCGCGCCCCGGACAATGCGCATCGTCACGCTGAGGTTTCGCGGTGTCGCGGGTCGGGCACTGTGGGCGCACGAAACGCCCGGACTTGGCGCGATTCCGCCCACCGCCCGGGCCGTCTCGCCGTGCGCCGGGGCACGGGCCTTCCCCCGGTCTCTCGCCGAGGAAAGGGGGAGGGCGATGACGACAGACCCCGAAGCGATCCGACATCGGCGCCGTCCGGGCGTCCGGCTCGGGGCGGCGGCCGCCGCGCTGGCGCTGGTCGCGCCACTGGCGGCGTGCGGCTCCGATGGCGCAAGCGGCGGTACGCCCACGATCAACCTGTACTACCCGCCGGAGCAGAACCTCCAGAAGGTGGTCGACGACTGCAACGCCCAGGCACAGGGGCGTTACCGGATCGCCTACCGGGTGCTGCCACGGCAGGCCGACGACCAGCGGGTGCAGATGGTCCGTCGGCTGGCCGCGCACGACACCGGGATGGACGTGCTCGGCCTCGACGTCACCTGGACCCAGGAGTTCGCCAGCGCCGACTGGATCCGCGAGTGGACCGGCCAGGACAAGACCGAGGTGGAGCAGGGCACGCTGACCGGCCCGCTGGAGACCGCCCGGTACGAGGGCAAGCTCTACGCCGCCCCGAAGAACACCAACGTGCAGCTGCTCTGGTACCGCAGTGACCTGGTGCCGCAGGCCCCGACCAGCTGGGACGACATGATCAAGGCAGCCCAGGACCTCAAGGGACAGGGCAAGCCGTACCAGGTGCTCACCATGGGCGCCCAGTACGAGGGACTGGTCGTCCTCTACAACACCCTGGCCGAGAGCGCCGGCGGGAAGATCATCAGCGACGACGGCAAGCAGGCCGTGATGGACGACGGGACGGTCAAGGCGCTGGACCAGCTCAAGCGGTTCGCCACGTCGGGCGTGGCCTCACCGTCGTTCAGCAACGCCACCGAGGACCCGGTACGGCTGGAGTTCCAGGCCGGCGGCGGCGCCTTCCAGGTCAACTGGCCCTTCGTCTACCCGGCGTTGCAGGAGGCGGACCCGGAGCTGGCCAAGAAGGTCAAGTGGGCCCGGGTGCCGGGCATCGACGCGAACACCCCGAGCAAGGTCACCATCGGCGGGGTGAACATGGCGGTCAGCGCCTACTCGAAGCACCCGACGGAGTCCTTCGAGGCGGCCAGGTGCATCCGCAACGAGAAGAACCAGAAGTTCTCCGCCATCAACGACGGCGTGCCGCCGACCATCGAGAAGGTCTACGACGACCCGGAGATGGCCGAGGCGTACCCGATGAAGGAGACGATCCTCGACGAGCTCAAGGAGCCGGCGGTCCGACCGCTGACCCCGGCGTACCAGAGCATCTCCACGGTGATGTCGGCGATCCTGTCGCCGCCGTCGGCGATCCAGCCGGACCGGACGGCCGACGAGTTGCGCGACGCGATCTCCGACGCCCTCCAGTCCAAGGGGGTCCTGCCGTGACCGAGCGAACCCAGCGCCGCCGGCCGACCGGTGGCGGCGACCGTCCGGAGGTGACGGCATGAGCATCAACGCCACTCCCACCGGGGCGGAGGTCGCGGCCGAGGCCGAGCGGACCACCGGCCGGCACGCGGCGGTGCCCGCCCAGCGGGCCGGCCGCCGGGCGAAGACCCCGCTGAGCGAGAACAAGAAGGCCGAGCGCCGGCTGGGCTGGCTGCTATGCGCCCCGGCCGCGCTGGTCATGCTGCTGGTGACCGCCTACCCGATCATCTACTCGGTCTGGCTGTCGCTGCAGCGCTTCGACCTGCGCTTCCCCGACCAGCGCGAGTTCATCGGGCTGGAGAACTACGTCACCGTGCTGACCAACGAGTTCTGGTGGACCGCGTTCGGCGTCACCATGCTGATCACGGTGGTCACCGTCGCGGTCGAGCTGGTGCTCGGCATGGGGCTGGCGCTGATCATGCACCGGACGCTGGTCGGCCGGGGCATCGTCCGCACCGCGGCGCTGATCCCGTACGGCATTGTCACGGTGGTGGCCGCCTTCTCCTGGCGGTACGCCTGGACGCCCGGCACCGGCTACCTGGCCAACCTCTTCGACGGCAGCGCGCCGCTGACCGAGCGGGCCAGCTCGCTGGCGATCATCATGCTGGCCGAGATCTGGAAGACCACCCCGTTCATGGCCCTGCTGCTGATGGCCGGGCTGGCGCTGGTCCCGGAGGACCTGCTCAAGGCCGCCTCCACCGACGGAGCGACCGCCTGGCAGCGGTTCACCAAGGTGATGCTGCCGGTGATGAAGCCGGCGATCCTGGTCGCGCTGCTGTTCCGCACCCTGGACGCGTTCCGGGTCTTCGACAACATCTTCGTGCTGACGGCGGGCGGCAACGAGACCTCCTCGGTGTCGATGCTCGCCTACAACAACCTGATCCGGGGCCTCAACCTCGGCATCGGTTCGACGATGTCGGTGCTGATCTTCCTCACCGTGGCGATCATCGCCTTCGTCTTCGTGAAGCTGTTCGGTACCGCTGCCCCGGGCAGCGACGACGGGGAGAGGCGCTGACATGGCTGAAACCACCACCCGGGCGAAGCTGCGCTGGGGTCTGCTGGACGTCATCGTCGTCGTCTTCGCGCTGATCCCGGTGCTCTGGATCGCCTCGCTGTCGTTCAAGACCCCGGCCACCCTCACCGACGGGAAGTTCATCCCTCGCGAGTGGACGCTGGACAACTATCGGACGATTTTCGACACCGACCAGTTCGTCCGGGCGCTGGTCAACTCGATCGGCATCGCGCTGATCGCCACGCTGGTCGCGGTGGTGCTCGGGGCGATGGCCGCGTACGCGATCTCGCGGCTGGACTTCCCCGGCAAGAAGCTGCTGGTCGGCGTCTCCCTGCTGATCGCGATGTTCCCGCAGGTGTCGCTGGTGTCGCCGCTGTTCGAGATCGAGCGGCAGCTCGGCCTCTTCGACACCTGGCCGGGCCTGATCCTGCCGTACATCACCTTCGCGCTGCCGCTGGCGATCTACACCCTGTCGGCGTTCTTCAAGCAGATCCCGTGGGACCTGGAGAAGGCGGCGAAGATGGACGGCGCCACCCAGGGCCAGGCGTTCCGGCGGGTGATCGCCCCGCTGGCCGCGCCCGGCCTGTTCACCACGGCGATCCTGGTCTTCATCTTCTGCTGGAACGACTTCCTCTTCGCGATCACGCTCACCTCCACCGAGCGGGCCCGCACGGTGCCGGTGGCGCTGTCGTTCTTCACCGGCGAGTCGCAGTTCGAGGATCCCACCGGGGCGATCTGTGCCGCCGCCGTGGTGATCACCATTCCGATCATCCTGTTCGTGCTCTTCTTCCAGCGCCGCATCGTCTCCGGACTGACCTCCGGCGCAGTCAAGGGATAGGTGGTAGTCGTGGCTGACATCGTGCTCGACAAGGTGAGCAAGCGGTTCCCGGACGGGACCGTGGCGGTGCAGGACGTCGATCTGGAGATCGCCGACGGCGAGTTCGTCATCCTGGTCGGCCCCTCCGGCTGCGGGAAGTCCACCACCCTCAACATGATCGCCGGGTTGGAGGACATCAGCTCCGGCGAGCTGCGCATCGCCGGGCAGCGGGTGAACGACAAGGCGCCCCGGGACCGGGACATCGCGATGGTGTTCCAGTCGTACGCGCTCTACCCGAACATGACCGTCCGGGAGAACATGGCCTTCCCGCTGCGGCTGCAGAAGCTGGACAAGGAGACCATCAACCAGAAGGTGGACGAGGCGGCCAAGGTCCTGGAGCTGACCGCGCTGCTGGACCGCAAGCCGGCCAACCTCTCCGGCGGCCAGCGCCAGCGGGTGGCGATGGGTCGGGCCATCGTCCGCCAGCCCAAGGCGTTTCTGATGGACGAGCCGCTGTCGAACCTGGACGCCAAGCTGCGGGTGCAGATGCGTACCGTGGTGTCCCGGCTGCAGAAGCAGCTCGGCACCACCACCGTCTACGTCACCCACGACCAGACCGAGGCGATGACCCTCGGCGACCGGGTGGTGATCATGCGGGGTGGCGCGGTGCAGCAGGTCGGCCCGCCGCAGGAGCTCTACGACCACCCCCGCAACCTCTTCGTCGCCGGTTTCATCGGCTCCCCGTCGATGAACTTCCTGCACGCGGCGGTCTCCGACGGCACCCTGCGGACGGCGCTCGGCGACGTGCCGATCGGCGACCGGGTCCGCCGGCAGCTCGAAGGGGCCGACGCTCCCCGCGAGCTGATCCTCGGCATCCGTCCCGAGCACTTCGAGGACGCCGAGCTGGTCGACGACGAGACCCGCCGCCGGGGCATGGAGTTCGAGGCGCCGGTGGACATCGTCGAGTCGATGGGCTCGGACAAGTACGTCTACTTCACGGTCGAGGGGGAGCGGGCCAGCGCCGCCGAGCTGGAGGAGCTGGCCGCCGACGCCGGCGCCGCCGACTTCACCGGCACCGGGGCCAGCCTGGTCACCCGCTTGTCGGCTGAGTCCCCGGTGAGGGAGGGCACGAGCCGCCGGGTCTGGTTCAACCTGGAGAAGATCCACCTGTTCGACCCGTCGAGCGGGCGCAACCTGACCCTGCACGAGGGTCGGGCCGCGGGCGCGCTGGCCGACTGACGGTCGTCGCCGAGGGGCCGGTGGGTGTGTGTGGCACCCCGGCCCCTCTCGCGGCGAGTCAGGAGGCGGTCCGTGGCGGGTCGCTCGGCGTCACGCGGCCGGAGGCCAGCCCGGTTACCGATCGTGACGAGGCGCGTCGCGCGGAGCCGCGGTCACCGGGAGTGATGAAGGGGCAGGCCGAGGAAGTCGGCGTACCGGGCCAGGGCCGCCTCGACCCGGCCGCGCATCGAGTCGTCGAACGGGGTCAGTTGCCGCACGGTCACGGTGACCCGGGCCCGGGCGATGGTGCGCTTCCAGGTGCCGACCACCCGCCCGGCGCGCACGATCGTGGACTGGAAGACGCCGTTGCCGCCGGGGACCACTGCCTGCCGGTGCGCCGGGTCGAGCATCAGCGTGCGGTCCTTGTAGCCGAGCAGGTACTCGTCGAACCCGGGCAGCGCCAGCACGTCGTCGCGCGGGGTGCGGGGCGCGTCGAGCAGCGCCGCGTCGAGCACGGCCGGCACCCCGTCCACCTCCACCGTGGCCAGGTCGTCGCCGGCCACCGCGATGCCCCGCCGGGCGTCCGCCTGGGTCAGCCCCGTCCAGCCGGCGAAGTCCTGCCGGGTGGTCGGCCCGTGGGACCGGAAGTACCGCAGCGCCAGCAGGCCGAGCGCCTCGTCGCGCTCGGGGCGGCGCGGCTCGGGCGCCCACTCGTCGAGCAGGGCGAAAGTCTGCTCGTCCCGACGTGCGGGGCGATGCAGGTGACGCCGCGCTGGCTGGCGTACCAGAGCAGGTGGTAGCCGCGCTGGCCGGCCGGGTCGATGCCGGCGGCGGCCAGGGCGGCCAGACACTCGGCGCGGGTGAGCCGGCCGCCGCCGGCCAGCACGGCTCCGAGCACGTCGGCCGCCCGGTCGGCGTCGGCCTCGGTGAGGCCGAGCGTGGTCCGGCGGCCGCCGCGCCGCTCAGCGCCCGCACCGCCGGTCACCTCGAGCATCCAGCGGGCGTCCCGCGGGGGTACGAGGTGCACGGTGCCCCGCATCGGCCAGGTCCGCAAGGCCTCCCGGCGTTCCAGCGCCGCCCGCACGTCCGCCACGGTCCACCCGGGCAGCCGGGTGCCCAGTGACCAGAGGCCGCTCGCCGCGTCCTGCGCCTGCATCGCGCCGAACCACTCGACCACGCCGGCGACGTCCTGCGGCCGGCCGCGCGGGTGCTTCCGCAACAGCAGGCTGGTCATCCGCAACGCCAACGCCTCGCCGCCGGTCAACCGCACAGTGCCGCCCTTCGCCCGGGAACGACGGTCAGCCTAGGCGGCGGCCCCGACACCGATCCGGACACGCTGCCGGGCGGCGGGCCGTGGCCCACCCGCCCGACGTCCACGATCACCGACCGTGGCGGTCGCGGTCAGCGCCGCCGGCGTGCCGGCTCCGGCACGTCCGCGTCGACCCGCTCGCGGCGGACCTGCGCGTCGATCGGCTCATCCTCGACGATCTCGTCCTTGGTGAGCCGAACCCGCTCGACCGGCACCTGGTCCTTGGCGACCACCGGCCGCTCGGCGCGCAGCTCCATCTCACGCTGCTCGTCGCGGATGTCCGGCCGGACGTCGCCGCGGTTCGCCGCGGTGATCGGCTCGCGCACCACCCGTACCTCGTCGTGCTCGACCGGCACGGTGGTGTGCACGTCCTCGCTCACCACGTGCTTGCTCAGCCGGGCCTTGCCCGCCGGCTCGCTCTGGGTGCCGACCCGCAGCCGCTCCTCGGACCGGGTCATCTCCGGCGCACCGGGCCGCCGCTGCGGCTGCTCCTGCTGCTGGAGCTGGTAGTGCCGGTAGAGCTGGGCGAGCTGGTCCGAGCCGAGCGGCGCCTCGGTGCCGGACTCGACGGCGGGCGCGCTGCGCACGGTCGCCTTGTCGTACGGCACCCGCAGGCGACCCTCGGCCATCCCGGCCCCGGCCAGCGGCGCCATGGACTCGTGGTGGCCCATCACGCCGGTCTTGACACTGACCCAAGTGGGCTCGCCGGCGGCGTCGGCCCAGACCTGGCCCACACTGCCGATCTTGGCGCCCGAGCGGTCCTGGACGTGCTGCCCGTACAGCGAGCGGACCTGCTGTTCGGTGAGTCGCATCGTTCGTCCTTCCTCTCGTGGGTCACGACCTGGCTACCCGGCCCGTTCGGAGCACATTCGTCGGGACGGCCGTGGATAGCAGCAGCGAGAGGACAGGTCCCGGAGGGGACGCATAAGTGTCGGGACATCGGGGATGCGCCGTCCGGGACCGTAGCGAAGAATGCGAGGTATGAGATGACTGCAGCCAGTGAGCCCGCCCCGCGCGCCCGCCCCGCCGGAGGTACGCCGGCCAAGACCAGTGCCGCCGCCACCTTTGCCCTGGTGTTCGGGGTGGCGGCGCTGTTCAGCGTCCTGACCGCCATCCTCGCCTGGATCGGTCTGCTGCTCGGGATCATCGGGGTGATCCTGGGGATCGTCGGGCTGAAGATGAGCCGCCGCCCGGGGGTGACCGGGCGGGGGGTGGCGATCGGTGGGCTGGTGCTCAGCGTGCTGGCGGTGCTGCTGGGGTTGGCCCTCGCGGCCGGGATCAGCACCTTCGTCAACGACAAGGGTGCGGTGGACCGCCTCCAGCAACAGGTCGACGACCTGCGCGACCGACTCGACGACTGAGCCGGACGCGGGCCGCCGACCCGGTGGCGGAGCCCTCGGCTGACCCGGGCCCTGATCGCGCTACGCCCGCATACGCGGGCGGAGCGCGATCCCCCGTTCAGGTCCACTGTGCTTCGCGGTGTCCCGGGCCGCCGGCACCCGTGCGCCCAGGATCCCGGTCGACGACGGCGACGGGCACCGCCCCGCGGGGAACTTGCGCAAATCTTGAGTCGGCTACCTCCCGGCAGCGGGCGGGTGGACCCGGCCGAGGAAGTCGCGCATCAGGGACACCACCTCGTCGAGGTGGGTCTCCAGCAGCCAGTGGCCGCCGTCGAGCAGGTGCAGCTCCGCGTCCGGCAGGTCGCGCAGGTACGCGCGGGCGGCCCCCTCGGGCATGTACCCGTCGTGCGGCCCCCAGACGATCAGCGTGGCTGGCTGGTGCTCCCGCAGGTACGCCTGCTGACGCGGGAACCAGTCGACGGTGTTCCGCTGGTCGGCGAGCAGGTGCACGAGGTGGTCGGGGCCCGGCGGCCGGCCCACCTGCGCCCAGGAGAGCGTCCACAGGTCGGGGCTGATCCGGTCGACGATCTCGCCGGGCACCTCGCCCAGGAACTCGGCGCGGAACCCGCTCTCCGAGACGTGTTCGGCCACCTCGGCCAGCGCCCGCGGGCTGGGGTCGGCCCACATCTTCTTCAGCGGCGCGTACTTCGGCCCGTGCTGGTCCTCGTAGATGTCGCCGCTCTGGATGACCAGTGCCGTGACCCGTTCCGCGCCGCATCGGCCCGGGTGTAGCCGAAGGCCGCCAGGTCGGGGGCGAGCAGCCGCCAGAGGTCGCCGAGCGCCGGCATCAGGTTGCGGAACTGAACTTTTTGGAACGACGAGGACGGTTGACGATCTCTTCGCCCTGAAGGACGGAGGTTCCCTCCACGCTGCGCGTGGAACACGCGGCGTCCGGGCGGATTCCTGCTTCCCGGCGCGGTGCCGGCACGGGTGCCGGTCTTACCTGCGCTCCACAGGCGTTTAGGCTCTCGGCGCGTCCCGCCGCGAGCACGTTGATGGCCGCGTTGACGTCTCGGTCGTGGGTCGCCCCGCAGGGGCAGGTCCACGACCGGAGGTGGAGTGGCATCTTGTCGTTGATCCGTCCGCAGCCCGAGCACATCCGGGTGGAGGGGAAGAACCGGTCGACCCGGGCGAAAGTACGCCCGTGTCGGGTGGCCTTGTACGCCAGCATCCCGACGAACTGCGACCAGCCGGCGTCGTGCACGGACTTGGCCAGCCGCGTCCGGCCGAGACCGGCCACGCACAGGTCCTCGACGTACACCGCTTGGTTGTCGCGGATGATCCGGGTCGAGAGCTTGTGCTGCCAGTCCCGCCGAGTGTCGGCCACCCTGGCGTGCGCCCTGGCGACCTTCACGACGGCCTTCTTGCGGTTGTTGCTGCCCCGCTGCTTGCGGGACAGGTCCTGCTGCAACCGCTTGAGCTTGCGGGCGGCCCGGCGCAGGAACTTCGGGGCGGTGACCTTCGTGCCGTCGGACAGGACCGCGAAGTGGGTCAACCCTAGGTCGATGCCCACCTCGGTGCCGGCAGGGGGCAGCGGCTGGTCGGGGGTGGTCACGACGAAGGAGGCGAAGTACCGCCGGGCGGCGTCCTTGATGATCGTGACCGAGGTGGCGTCCGCCGGCAGCGCCCGCGACCACCGCACCGCCAGGTCGCCGATCTTCGGCAGCCGCAACCGGCCGTTGTCCAGGACCTTGAACCGGGCGTTGGCGGTGAATCGGATCCCCTGCCGGTTGTCCTTGCGGGAACGACACCGCGGCGGGGCGAGCTTGCCACCCTTGCGCGCACCGGTGATCGAGGCGAAGAAGTTGCGGTAGGCCATGTTGAGATCCGCGAGGGCCTGCTGAAGCACGACCGCGGACACCTCGCCCAGCCAGGCGCGGGCCTCGGTCTTCTTCGCCTGGGTGATCAGCCGCTTGGACAGGTCCCCGTCGGAGACGTACGGCAGCCCTTGCTTCCGGGCTTCCTGCCGTGCGCGCAGCCCGTCGTTGAACACCACCCGCGCACACCCGAACGCCCGGGCCAGCGCTTCCTGCTGGCCGGGCGTCGGGTAGACGCGGAAGTTGTACCGAAGCTGCACATTGGACAATCTAGCATTGGCCTATGAGCGATATCGATGGAATCCGGGCAGGCAGATACTGTGTGTTCGCCCTGCATGCCCACTTGGTCTTCGTGACCAAGTTCCGCCACAAGGTGTTCAGCGACCGGCACCTGACGCGGATGGAGGAGATCATGCGGGCGGTGTGCACCGACTTCGACACCGACCTGATCGAGTTCAACGGCGGGGACAATCACGTTCACCTGCTGGTGAACTTCCCACCCAAGGTCGCCCTGTCGAAGCTGGTCAACAGCCTCAAGGGAGTGTCATCACGCCGAATGCGGCAGGAGTTCCCCGACCTGGTGCGCCACTACTACCAGGCCAACAGGCTGTGGTCAGCCTCATACTTCGCCGGCTCGGTCGGCGGCGCACCCCTGACCATCCTGCGTCAGTACATCGAGCAGCAGAACCGGCCAGGCTAGAGCACACTCGGGCCTAGACAGCCCTCCCGCGGGCCTGCACCCCCACCCTGAAGGACTCCGTTGGTGTATGACCAACAAGGGTGTTTCAGCTGAACTACGCCGCAAGCAGGGTGAGATGGCTGGTTCTGGTCGGGCCAAGTGGTGTGTCAGTTAGCCATGCGTCGATGCGGAGGAGATTGACCGCGGTGGCGGCGAAGACGTGGCCGAGGTGGGTCTTGACGGTGCCGGTGTAGCGGCTGCGGCGGATGCCAGTGTGTCGTACCGCTTGAGAGATCGTGGCTTCGACGCCGGCCCGGGTGTGGTAGCGCTGCTGCCACCTTTCGGTGGTCTGTTCCTGGCGTCTGGTTTGCAGG
>NZ_JAEVHN010000050.1:0-19285 GCF_016803375.1 Micromonospora sp. 4G55 | reverse complement strand
GCCTACCGGCGCGGCACGGCCGTCGTCCTGGCCGACGCGACCGGCGAGCAGGTCCGGGTCTCCGCCTCCACCGGCTGCTGATCCCGCTCGGCACCGGCGTGGTCGGCGCTGCTGATCCCCGCGACGCCCGCGGTCGGCGCCGGCTCATCCCCTCGGCGTCGGCGCAGGTCAGCGGTCGTGCCGGGTGTCGTGCGGGGTGCGGCTGCGGCCGAGGGCGTCCACCAGGCCCCACCGGCCGGGGATGTCCAGCAGCTCCACCCGGCCCATGCCCTCCGGCACCGCCGGGTCGATGATCAGGTGCTCGCCCTGGGGTTCCAGCCCGAGCATCACCCGCAGCAGGAGCAGGGGCGTCCCCGCCGACCAGGCCTGCGGACTGCACGCCGTGGGGTACTGCACCGGGTACTCGGTGAGGCGGCGGTCGTAGCCGGCGAACGCCTCCGGGAGCCGTCCGTGGAAGTACCGGGAGGCGCTGAGCATGCTGTCGCAGATGCGTCCGGCCTCCTCGCGGAAGCCGTACCGGGCGAGGCCCCAGGCGATGAAGGCGTTGTCGAACGGCCAGACCGTCCCGACGTGGTAGCCGACCGGGTTGTACCGCCCCTGGTCGGTGGCGAGGGTGCGTACCCCCCAGCCGGAGAAGAGGAGGGGGTCGAGCAGGAGGCGGGCGATCCGCTCGGCCCGGGACTCGTCCACGATGCCGCTCCACAGCAGGTGCCCGATGTTGGAGGAGAGCGCGTCGACGTGCCGCCCCTCCGGGTCGAGGGCGAGCGCGAAGTACTCGCGCTCGGGGATCCAGAAGTCCCGGTTGAAGCGCTCCTTGAGGGCGGCGGCCTCGCGTTCCAGCCGCTCGGCGTAGGCGGGGTCGTTCCAGAACTGCCGGGCCATCCGGGCGCCGCGCAGCTTCGCGTCGTACGCGTACCCCTGGAGTTCGCAGGTGGCCCGGGGGAAGTCCGGCAGCCGGCCGTCGGAGTAGGAGATCGAGTCCCACGAGTCCTTCCAGCACTGGTTCTGCAGGCCGGTGTCCGGGTTGCGGGTGCGGTACCAGAGGTAGCCCGTGCCGAGCAGGTCGCCGTAGCTGTCGAGCCAGGCCAGCGCCGCCCGGGCCGGGAACTCCAGCTTCCGCACCAGGTCGGCGTTGCCGGTCCACCGCTCGTACTCGTCGAGCAGGATCAGGAAGAGCGGGGTGGAGTCGGCGGAGCCGTAGTAGGGCGAGTGCGGCTGCTCCTCGAAGCCGGCGGTCTCGCCGTAGCGCAGCTCGTGCAGGATCTTGCCCGGCTCCTCGTCGCGGAAGTCGTCCAGGCGGTGACCCTGCAACCCGGCCAGCATCATGATGGTCGGCGGGACCAGCTCGGGCAGGAACGGCAGCACCTGGAGCGAGGTGAGGATGCTGTCCCGGCCGAAGAGCGTCATGAACCAGGGCAGGCCCGCCGCCACCAGCCGTACGCCGAGGGTGATCGACTCGTAGCGCAGCGCGGCGAGGTCGCTGAGGCTCTGCCGGTACGCGGTGGCCAGCGGCTCGCAGTCGCAGCCCAGTTTGGGCGCGTTGTCGACCAGCTCCTGCTGCTCCGCCTCGATGGCGGCGGGGCTGCGGCTGCCGCGCAGCGGGGTGGTCGCGCGGAAGTCCTCCCCGCGGGCGCCGTAGATCAGCGTCGACACGTGCAGCCGGGTCGTCCACTCGGCGTGCGGGCCGACGAGGATCGCCCAGGTCATCCCGCCCGGGTCCACCTCGGCGGGCGAGCTGCTGGTGATCAGCGTCTCCCGGTGGAACGCCTCCCGCCGGTAGGTCAGCCGCAGTTCGTTCTCGCCGACGGTGGCGGTGGTCCGGCCCACCTTGGTCCGCTTGTGTTTGATCTCGAAGAGGTCGGCGAAGTCGCAGCCTATCTCCAGCCGGAGGTTGAACCGCATCTCCCGCTCGGAGTGGTTGAGCACGGTGAGTTCCTCGCCGAGGCTGCCGCCGATGGCCCGCCTGCGGATCACCGACACTTTGGCGTCGAGGTAGTGCGTCGGCTCGCCGGGGACCAGGAAGTACCGGGTCCGGTAGGACTGCGAGTCGTCGATCGACAGGGCGTGCAGTCGCTCCCCGTCGAGGGTGAGCAGCCAGGTGGAGAGGAAGCGGGTGTCGAACGAGAAGAGCCCGGTGGGGAAGTCGAACGACGGCTCGATGTCGCCGCGGCGGTCGCAGACGACGAAGGTGTTGCCGTCGAGGATGCTGACCGGCTGCCTCACCCCGACCGTCCGACCTGCTCGCGGGCGGTCTCCCGGGGATCCCGGGCACCGGGCGGGTCGGGGAAGAACCGGCGGAAGTCGAGGAAGAGCAGGACGTTGCCGCTGAAGGTGGTCTCGTTGCGCAGGACCGCGGAGATGCCCTGCGCCCGGCCGGTGGCCAGCCGCTCGAAGAGGTCCTTGCTGCTGTTCCAGATCGCGTCCGCGGGACCGCGGGCGCGGTTGACGACGACTTCGCCCTGGCTCAGCTGGACCAGCCAGTGCTCGGTGCGGTTGTCGGTGGTGAGGTCGATCTGGATGGTTCCGCTGACCGGGCTGCGCAGCACCGCCGGGGCGCGCGCCGGCAGCGATGCGAAGAACTCCTCCGTCGCCTCGTTCACACCCGAATGGTAGGCAGCGGGCCGACAAGTGGGGACAGTATCGGCAGTCCGCGCAGATCGGACATGGTGTTCCGGGGCAGGTCAGTAGACCAGCGCCTGAGCCCCCTCGGTCATCGCCTCCTCGACGAAGACGGCCGCACCCGCGATGCGTACCCCGGGCAGCACGTCGCCGGGGCCGATGTCCCGGCGGGCGGCGCACTGGGTGCAGGCGGTGACCCGACCGGTGGTGAGGATGACGTGCAGCAGCTCCGCCAGCGGCGCGGAGTGCGGCAGCTCGAACTGCTCCGCCCGACCGGGAAGGGCGAACCAGGTCGACTCGCCGGTCAGCCAGAGCGACACCTCCACTCCGGCTGCGGCGGCGGTGGCGGCGACCGTGAAGGCCTGGGCGCACCGTTCCGGCGCGTCCGCCCCGGCGGTGGCCTTGACGACGAGAGTGCGGGCCATGACGCCCAGCATAGGATGACCATGATGGTTACCGAGATCGGGTTCGTCAGCCTGCTGGTCGCGGGCCTCGGCGCGCTCGCCGGTGGCCTGGTCTACCTTGCCGTACGCATATCGAGAGGTAAGTGGTGAGCGCGAACCCGTCGGACGAGAACCCGCTGCAGCCGCCGTGGCTGAACGCGCCGCCGGTCGAGGAGTACCCGTACGAGGAGAGCCACGACCTGCGGGTCGGCCCGAAGCTGCACCCGGCGCTCGACGGCCTGCTGCCGTACGTCGGGGTGTGGCGGGGGCGCGGCCGGGGTGGTTTCCCCACCATCGAGGACTTCGACTTCGCCCAGGAGATCCGGATCAGCCACGACGGCCGGCCGTTCCTGCTCTACGAGTCGCGGGCGTGGCTCCTCGACGAGCAGAGCCGCCCGGTGCGGCCCGCCGGGCGTGAGGTCGGCTGGTGGCGTCCGGTGCTCAGCGGCGACCGGGCGACCGACGAGCTGGAGGCGCTGATGATGAGCCCCACCGGGATCATGGAGCTCTACATCGGCAAGCGCACCGGCACCCAGATCGAGTTCGCCACCGACGCGGTCGTGCGGACCTCCACCGCCAAGGAGGTCACCGCCGGCGCCCGGCTCTTCGGCATCGTCGAGGGCGCGCTGCTCTACGCCCAGGAGATGGCCGGCATGGGTCACCCCCTCTCGCCGCACCTCTCCGCCCGCCTCATCCGCGTGGCCGGCTGACCCACCCCCGGCACGCCCACCCCGGACCCGCGGTGATCGACAGCTCCGCGTGCCCGGACCCGGCTGCGGTCAGGGAACGGGGTGGGCCAGGAGGGCCTGCAGGGCCGGGGTGTGCGGGGAGCGGGGGAGGCGCGCGCCGTCGAGGCTGCGGAACTCCGCCAGGCCGCGCACCGACGAGGTGAACCAGACGCCGTCGGCCTCGACCAGCCGCCGCGGCGTGGCCATCCGCTCGGCGGCAGCGAAGCCCAGCTCCCCGGCGTGGGCGAGCAGCCAGGCGCAGGTGGTGCCGGGGAGGATGCCCGTCGCGGCGGCCGGGACCGTGCAGAGCGTCCTGCCCTCCAGCCAGACCACGTTCGCGCTCGGCCCCTCCAGCACGTACCCGTCCGTGGAGACCCAGAGCACGTCGTCCACGCCGGTGCGGGCGGCCCAGCGCCGGGCGGCGCTGCTCACCCCGTACGAGGTGGACTTGACGCCGCTGGGGAGCCAGCCCAGCTCCGGCCGGGCCGCCGCGGCCACGCCGAGGGGCAGGGTGGCCACGCCGACACCGTCGAGTCGGGCCCGTCGGGCGGACGGCGGGACCTCGCCCAGGGTGGCGTAGACGGTCGACCGGCCGCCGCCCTCCGGACCCCGGGTGCAGACCAGCCGGAGCGCGCCCTCCACCTCCGCCGGCCAGCCGGCGGCCACGCTCTCCACCAGCTCGACCAGGGCGTCCTCGGCGGGCAGCGCCAGCTCCACGGCGGCGGCGCCGGCCCGCAGCCGGGCCAGGTGTGCCGCGCGCAGCCAGGGCCGCCCGCCCCGCAGGTGCATGGTCTCGAAGAGGCCGTCGCCGTGCAGCACGCCGAGGTCGTCGCCGCGCAGCACCGGCTCCCCGCCGGGTACGACGCCCCGGCCGAGCACGGCGACCCTGGTTACCTCCATGACCGTCGAGCCTAGACAGTGGCCGGGGCGCCGGGTCGCGCTCGCCTGCCCGGGTCAGCCCCGGGCGGCGGCCAGTTCGGCGTTGGCCCGCTCGGTGACCAGGGTCAGCACGCGGGCGGTGACGGCCAGGTCGGCGGCGGGGATGTCCGCGTACACCCGGCCGGCGATGCCGGCGCTGATCTCGGCGATCCGGCGCTGCCGGGCCCGGCCGGCGTCGGTCAGGTCCACCCGGGCCTCGTCGGCGGGCAGCACCCGCACCAGGCCGGCCGCGGCCAACTCGGCGATCGTCGCCAGCACCGCCGCCGCGTCGATCTTCAGGGTGCTGGTCATCCGGTCGACCAGCCGGGAGCGGTCGAGCGTCCCGCCGGCGTTCGCGACGGCGTTGAGGGCCAGGGCCTGCGGGAAGGACGTGCCGGTCGGGGCCAGCTCGCGTTCGAGGACCGCGCGGGTGGCGTAGTGGGCCAGGCCGACGACCTGGCCGCCGAGGGTGGGAGTGGTCGACATCGGTCGCTCCTTCGTTCGCTCCATGCCTTCGATACTGAGAGCATATTGAGACGGAGTCTCATTTGGCAACGGGTTTCTAAGGGTGGCGGGTCTCTTCCCGATCGGGATGCGGCTAGATTGCGGCCATGACCGCCGACTCCTCGACGTCCGACCGGGCCCTGCCGCTGCGGGAGCGCAAGAAGCTGCGGACCCGGCGCGCGCTCGCCGACGCCGCGCTGCGCATGTTCACCGAGCGAGGCTTCGAGGCCACCACGGTGGAGGAGCTGGTCGACGCGGTGGAGGTGTCCCGGAGCAGCTTCTTCCGGATCTTCCCGGCCAAGGAGGCCGCCGCCATCGAGGCGGAGGCGGAGCTCTGGTCGGCCTATCTGGCCGCCCTGGAGCGGCGCGCCCTGTCCGGCCTCGTGGTCACCGAGCTGAGCGACCTGCTGGGCGAGGTGGTCACCGGGCTCGGGGCCGACTGGGCGGACCGCTACGTCGCCACCCGGCGGCTCGTACTGACCTCGCCGGCCCTGCTGGCCTACGCCGCCCACTACCGCGCCGAGGTCGAGCAGCGGATCACCGACCGGCTGGCCGGCAAGCTCGCGCTGCCTCCCGGTGACCTCCGGCCCCAGGTCCTCGCCGAGGTCACCACCACCGCCTGGCGCCTGGCCGCCCGGACCTGGGTGCACGGCGGCGGCCAGGGCGGGCTGCCGACCCTCGTCGAGCGGGTCGCGCGCGCCTTCCGAGCCATCCCGGCGAGCCTGGAGCTTTCCGCGCCGGACCGACCCGCCGGGGCCGAACTATGATCGGACGGTGTCCGAATCCTCCCTCGCGGAAATGCTCCGCTCCCGTGGGCTGCGGCTGACGGCGCAGCGGCAGCTGGTGCTCCAGGCCGTGCTGGACCTGGGGCACGCCACGCCGGAGCAGGTGCACACGGCGGTCCGGGAGGTCGCCGCGGGCGTCAACATCACCACCATCTACCGGACCCTGGAGCTGCTGGAGCGGCTCGGGCTGGTGACCCACACCCACCTGTCGCACGGGTCGCCGACCTACCACGCGGCGGGTGAGCACCAGCACGTCCACCTGGTCTGCCGCGAGTGCGGGGCGATCGACGAGATGGATCCCGAGCTGCTCCGTCCCCTCGCCGACCAGCTCGTGGCCGAGCGCGGGTTCCGGGTCGACATCGGGCACGTGGCGCTCTTCGGCGTCTGCGGCCACTGCGAGGACGGGGAACCGAAATGATCGACATCGCGGGAGCGGTGGCCGTCGAGGCCATCGACGAGGCCAGTCGCGACCAGCCGGAGCCGGCGCACCGCGCCGCCGGGGTCCGGGGCGTCGCCGCGCACTACGGGGACCCGATGCGCGAGCAGCGCACCCTGGCCACCGGGGTCGGCCTGGTCGACCGGTCGCACCGCGGCGTGGTCGCGGTGCCCGGCGAGGAGCGGATCGGCTGGCTGCACACGCTGACCAGCCAGCACCTCAACGCCCTGAAGCCCTGGCAGGGCACCGAGCTGCTGGTGCTCAGCCCGCACGGGCACGTGGAGCAGCACGCGATGGTCGCCGAGGACGGCGAGACCACCTGGCTCGACACCGAGCCGGGCGCCACCGAGGGGCTGCTGTCGTACCTGGAGAAGATGCGGTTCTTCAGCCGGGTCGAGCCGCGCGATGCCACCGCCGACCACGCGCTGCTCTCGCTGGTCGGTCCGGAGGCGGTCGCGGCCGTCGCGGCGCTCGGCGTCACCGGGCTGGCCGACCCCGACGTGGTCGCGGTGCCGGGTCCGAAGTTCCGCTCCGACGAGCTGCCGTCCCGGCCCACCGTCGTGTACGACGTGCGGCCGCTGCCCGTCGGCGGCTGGGCCCGCCGGGGCCCGCTCGGCGTGGACCTGCTGGTGCCCCGACCCGCCATGGACCAGGTCGTGGCCGAGCTGCGCGGCAACGGGGTGCCGGTGGCCGGGCTGTGGGCGTACGAGGCGGTGCGGGCGGCCGCCCGGCTGCCCCGGGTCGGGGTGGACACCGACCACCGGACCATCCCCGCCGAGGTGGGTCTGATCGCCCCGGCGGTGCACCTGAACAAGGGTTGCTACCGCGGACAGGAGACGGTGGCCCGGGTGCACAACCTGGGCAAGCCGCCGCGCCGGCTCGTACTGCTGCACCTGGACGGGGTGACCACCGACCAGCCGCCGGCCGCCGGCACGCCGGTGACCCTGGACGGCCGGGCGGTCGGCTTCGTCGGCACCGCCGTGCACCACTACGAGCTGGGGCAGGTCGCCCTCGCCGTGGTCAAGCGCAACGTCGGCGACGACGCTCACCTGGTGGTGGGGGAGAGCGCCGCGGCGATCGACCGGGAGTAAGGGTGCCGGGCCCGCGCTCACATTGCAGGAAGTCTTCCTTCCCGCCGGGCGCGGTCCCGCCATTCTTCCGTCGTACCCGGCTCCGGCCGTCGACCGGAGCCGGTCGGGGCGGCTAGGATCCCGGCATGAGCACAGGGACGTTGATCACGGTTGCCCCCACCGGCGCGGAGTCGGCCAAGGCGGAGGTGCCGGCGCTGCCGGTGACCCTCGACGAGCTGCTGCTGACCGCCAAGGAGTGCGAGGCGCTCGGCGCCGCCGTGATCCACGTCCACATCCGCGACGACGAGGCGCGGCCGACCCTGGACCAGGGCCGGCTGCGGGACACCGTGGCGGCGCTGCGGGAGAACACCGACCTGATCGTGCAGCTCTCCTCCGGCGGCGCGGTGACCGACCCGGAGTCCGCCCGGCTCGCCGTGCTCGACGCCGGGCCGGACATGGCCTCCTGCACCATGGGCACGCTCAACTTCGGCGACGACGTCTTCCTCAACCGGTGGGAGTTCATCGTCGACCTGCACACCCGGATGCAGGAGCGCGGCATCGTCCCCGAGTACGAGATCTTCGACCTGGGCCACCTCACCGCGCTGCAGCGGCTGCTCGGCAAGTACGGGCTGCCGCACGGCGGCCACGTGCACGTCGACTTCGTGATGGGCGTGCCGGGCGGCATGCCGGGCACCACCCAGGCGCTGGTCGCCGCCCACCAGGCGCTGCGTGACCTGCCCGAGGGCACCACCTTCTCGGCCACCGGCATCGGGCGCAGCACGATCCCGGTGCTGCTGGCCTCGCTCTCGGCCGGCGGCCACCTGCGGGTCGGCATGGAGGACACGGTCACCTACGCCAAGGGCCAGCCGGTCGAGTCCAACATGCAGCTGGTCGCCCGGGCGGTCGGTTTCGCCCAGCTCGCCCAGCGTCCGCCGCTGACCACCGCCGAGGCCCGTACGCTGCTCGGCCTGTAAGGCGGCCCCGCCGCCCACCCCTGTACGGCCGCCGCCGACGTCCCTGGTCACCCGGCTGCCGAGCCCTGCGGGGGCGTCGGTACCGTCCACTTCGTGGGAAAGACGTACGAGGGCGGCGTGCCGCTCGTCGAGGTGGTCCGGTCCGGCTTCGTGGAGGGCGGGCACCGCGGCTCGGTGGTGGTGCTCGACGCCGGTGGCGCACCGGTGGCTGGGGCGGGGGATGTCACCTCGCCGATCTTCCCGCGCTCGGCGAGCAAGCCGATGCAGGCGATCGGGATGCTGCGCGCCGGCCTACCGCTGACCGACCCGGCCGACGTGGCGCTGGTCTCGGCCAGCCACGCCGGCGAGGAGTTCCACCTGGCCCGGGTGGAGGCGCTGCTGGCCCGGGCCGGGCTGGACGGCTCGGCCCTGCACTGCCCGCCCGACCTGCCGTCGGCGAGGCGGCCCGGGAGGCGGTGCTGCGCGCCGGCGGCGGGCGACCCGGGTGCAGATGAACTGCTCCGGCAAGCACAGCGGGATGCTGCTGACCTGCGTGGCGGCCGGCTGGCCGCTGGACGGCTACTGGCGGCCGGAGCACCCCCTGCAGCAGCGGCTGACCGCCACCATCGAGGAGTTCACCGGCGAGGAGGTGGCGGCCGTCGGGGTGGACGGCTGCGGCGCGCCGGTGCTCGCCGTCTCGCTGACCGGGCTGGCCGGGGCGTACCTGCGGCTGGTCTCCGCCGAGCCGGGGTCGGTGGAGCGGACCGTGTCCGACGCGATGCGGGCGTACCCGGAGCTGGTCGGCGGGACCGGGGCCGAGGACACCCGGCTGATGCGAGGCGTACCCGGGGCGTTGGCCAAGGTGGGCGCGGAGGGCGTGATCGCCGCGGCCGTGCCCGGCGTGGGCGCGGTCGCCCTCAAGATCGACGACGGCGCCGCGCGGGCGCGGATGCCGGTGCTGGTCTCCGCGCTGCGCCGGCTCGGCGTCGACGCCCCGGTGCTGACCGAGCACGCCGAGCTGCCGCTGCTCGGCGGCGGCCTGCCGGTCGGGGTCGTGCGGGCCGCCTGGTGACGCCCGGTCCGCGCCCCGCCGGCTGACGGCGGGGATGTGGCGCCGGCCCGCGCGGCCCCTTCGGCCCGGTCCGGCCCCGGCGTGGCCCGGCCCGGCGTGTTCGGGTCCGGCCAGGTCCTCTCCAGGACCTGCTCCGGCCATCAGCCTGGCGACGGGTCGCTACCGAGCGTGATGTCGTGCGCCGGCGCACCGGGATGAGGTTCATTCCTGTCAGGCATGAATATGCCGGACAGGAATATGCTTCACCGACCTGATGTCCCGGCGACCGCGACACGCCCGGAATTGCGGACCCGCCGCCCGCCGCCCGCCGCCGGGACAGTCCATAGGCCGCTCGTGCGGCCGGGTCGGGGGCGCTCAGCGCAGGAAGTCGCGCAGGGCGGCGTCGACCGCCTCCGGACGCTCCAGCGGCAGCAGGTGGGCGGTGTCCGGCACGTCGGGCAGGCGCACCGCGCCGGGCACCTCGGCCGCGATCCGATCGGCGAGCCGGGAGATGTCCGGGACGTCGGCCGCGCCGGCGGTGACCAGCACCGGCAGCCGCAGCTCACCGAGGCGCTCGATCGCCGGCGGCTCGAGGTCGTCGACCTCCACCGCGCTGAGCGCCTGCTCGGCGGCGAGCGCCCGCTGGTCCAGCTCCTCGGCGAAGGCGACCACGCCCGGGTCGACGTCCTCCGGGCGGCGGCCGGGGCCGACCACCCAGAACCGCACCTCGCCGGCCGCGCTCGCCGCGAGGTCCTCCGGGTCCACCTCGCCGACCAGCGTCTCCCAGAGCTGCTCGGCCTCCTCGGACCACTGGTTGCCGGCGACGGCCGAGCCGAAGAGCGCGAGGGCGGAGATCCGTTTCGGGTGCGCCAGCGCGGTGTCGATCGCCACCGCCCCGCCGAACGAGCAGCCGACCAGGGCGGCCCGGTCGATGCCCAGCGCGTCCAGCACCGCGACCACGTCGTCGTGGTGGGCGAAGGACGCCGGCGGCAGCTCGGAGTCGCCGTAGCCGCGCAGGTCCAGCGCGATCACCCGGTGCCGTTCGGCGAGAGCGGGCGCCAGGTGCCGCCACATCCGCCGGTCCGCGATGCCGGCGTGCAGCAGGAGCACGGGGCTGCCGCTGCCCAGGTCGTCGTAGGCGAGCCGGGCACCGTTGATGTCGATCATCGTCACGCGTGCAAGCTACGCAGCGGACATCCGGTCCGCAACCGCCTATTGTTACCTTGCTAACTCTGGCTAGCGCTTTGCTTGCTCTAGTTAGCAGTGCGGACTACCGTTGGGCCCATGGCCGCACCCAAGGATCTACCCGACGTCGGCGGATTCATCCGTGACCTGCGCCGGAACGCCAAGATCTCGCTGCGCCAGCTCGCCGAGCAGGCCGGGGTGAGCAACCCGTACCTCAGTCAGATCGAGCGCGGGCTGCGCAAGCCGAGCGCCGAGGTGCTCCAGCAGCTCGCCAGCGCGCTGCGGGTCTCCACCCCGGCGATGTACCTGCGCGCCGGGCTGCTCGACGACAAGGAGGGTCAGGGGGTGCTCGCGGCGATCGCCGTCGACCCCGACCTGACGATGGCGCAGAAGCAGTCGCTGACCCAGATCTACGAGACCTTCCGCCGGGAGAACGTCCGGCTCGCCGAGGCGACCGCCGCGGCCGGCCCGGAGACCACTCCGGCGGCGGAACCCAGCGCACCGGCCGAGCCGACTGAGGCGGCCGCCACCGCCACGCCGGCCGCGACCGGCCCCACCACCCCCGACGGCACCCCGACCGAGGCCGTCCTGGAATCGGTCGCCGTCACCGAGGCGGGCCCCGCGCCCGCCCCCGTCACCCCCGACAGCAAGGCCGCGCGAGCGGCCGAGGAGGAGAAGTCATGACTCAGCCGAAGACCAACCGCATCCCGGCCCCGCTCTACGCCGCCGCCGGCGCCGGCGAGCTGGCGTACCAGCAGCTCCGCAAGCTCCCGACCGTGGTGAGCGAGCTGGGCACCAAGGTCGTCGCCGACGGCACCAAGGTGGTCACCGAGATCGGCGGCAAGGCCGTCGTCACCGGCTTCGAGCTGCGCCAGAAGGCCACCGAGACCTTCAAGACCGCCAACCTGACGGCGACCGGCCTGCGCGAGAAGGCGTCCCGGCCGACCTCGACCTGGACAAGCTGCGCGAGGCCGCCACCCGCAACGCCGCCGCGCTGCTGGTCGGTGCGCAGGCGCCCAGGAGCGCGCGCTGGCCGCGTACGGCGCGCTGATCGCCCGCGGCGAGCGCGTCGTCGGCGCCGGCGTGCTGGAGGCCGCCGACACCGTCAACGCCGACATCGAGGCGACCGACGCCACCCTCCCGGCCGAGGTGAAGGACGAGGTCGCGACCGCCACCACCGCCGCACCGGCCGAGGCGGAGATCCCCACCCCGGCCGAGGTGGCCGAGGTCGTCGAGGCCAAGCCGGCCGCCGCGAAGACCACCCGGGCGCGGGCCGCCAAGCCGGCCGCCACCCCGTCGGCGAAGCTGCCGAAGGCCACCAAGCGGACCCGGTCGGCCGCCGAGTAACCGTCGCAAACCGGTACGACCCCGGAAGCGTCCTGTGGGACGTTTCCGGGGTCGTCGGCATATGCTGGCCGGCATGGCCATCGCCGCGCCGATCTTCGTCTTCGATGTCGTCTTCGTGATCGACCGGATCCTGCTCGTGTTCGCGCTGATCGTGCAGGGTGTCGCCCTGGTGCACGCGATCACCCAGCGGTCCGACGCGTTTCCGGCGATCGGCACCCTGCCCAAGGCGGCTGGATCGCCATCCTGGCGGTCTGTCTGGTGCTCACCCTGCTCGGCTTCGGCGCGCTCAGCATCTTCGGGCTGATCGGCATCGCGGCGGGCCTGATCTACCTGCTCGACGTCCGGGTCGGGCTGCGTGACCTGCACGACGGCAAAGGGTTCTGGTGAGAGGTTTCCGCTGGCCCCCGCCGCCCGACGGCGGACCCCGCACCTGGGGGCCCGGCCCGGGCGCGCCGCGTACCGGCCGACCGGCCCTGCCCGAGCCGGAGACCGAGCTGGTCACCACGCCGCACGGCGTACGGCTGGAGCGGCTCGTCACCGGCGCCGGTGACCCGGCCACCGTCTTCGCACACGGGCTCGGCAACGGCATCGCCACCACCCGTCCGTTCGGCAGCGCGGTCACCGGCCGCAAGATCTTCTTCCAGTTCCGCGGGCACGGGCGCTCCGACGCGCCGCCCGGCCCGTGGAGCTACCTGGACCTCGCCCGTGACCTGCGGGCCGTCGCCGACCTCGGTGGGGCCACCCGCGCCTTCGGGGCCAGCCTCGGGGCCGGGGCGCTCTGCCGGCTGCTGCTGGAAAGCCCCGACCGCTTCGAGAAGCTGGTCTTCTTCCTACCCGCGGTGCTCGACGCCCCGCGCGGCCCGGTCGCCCGGCAACGGCTGACCGACCTGCTGGACGCGGTGGCCGACGGTGACGCCTCGGCCGTCGCCGACGTGGTCTCGCTGGAGATGCCGGCGGCGGTGCGCAACACTCCGGCGGGCTGGGCGTACCTGCGGCAGCGGCTCGACCAGCTGCTGCGTGACGGGCTCGCCCCCGGGCTGGCCGACCTGCCGGAGCAGGCCCCGCTCCGGGACGTCTCCGCACTCGCCGGGGTGACCGCCCCGGCGCTGGTGATCGGCTGTGCCGGCGACGACCTGCACCCGGCGCACGTCGCCGAGGAGTTGGCCGCCGCGCTGCCGCACGCCACCCTGCACCTCTACGACCGCCCGGGTTTCGCCTGGACCGAACGCTCCGACCTGCGGGAGCGGATCTCGACGTTCCTCAACGGGTAGCGTCTGCTGTCATGGGCGTCACACACCACGGCCGTACCCACCGTCTCGACCTCGCCGACCCCACCCTGCGGGAGTGGGAGTGCACGGTGCTCGCCGCCGACGAGCAGGGCGTCGTGCTGGACCGGTCCGCGTTCTATCCGGGCGGCGGCGGCCAGCCGCCGGACCACGGCGTGCTGCTCTGGCAGGGCGTGCAGACCCGAATCGTCGGCACCCGCAAGGGCGACGACCTCTACCTGATCCCGGCTGAGGGAGATCCGGTGCCGCCGGTCGGCACCGCGGTCACCGGCGCGGTGGCCGACGAGCGGCGGACCCGCCTGATGCGCACCCACTCCGGCCTGCACGTGCTCTGCGGCGTCGTGTTCCGCGACTTCGGCGCGCTGGTCACCGGCGGCAACATGGACGTCGGCGAGGCCAGGATGGACTTCAACCTGCCCGAGGTGCCGCCGGACTTCAAGACCCGGATCGAGGAGCTGGTCAACGCCGAGGTGACCGCCGACCGGTCGGTCGCCGTGCGGGTGCTGCCCCGGGCCGAGGCGCTGGCCCTGCCGGACATCATCCGTACCCAGTCCAACCTGATCCCGCCGGACGAGCAGGAGGTCCGGATCGTCGACATCGTCGGCCTGGACGTGCAGGCCGACGGCGGCACCCACGTCGCCTCGACCGCCCAGATCGGCAAGGTGCAGGTGGTCAAGGTGGAGAGCAAGGGCCGCGCCAACCGCCGGGTCCGGGTCAGGTTGGCCGACTGAGCGGGTGGTGTGTCCCCGGCACCGGTGCACCGGTGCCGGGGACGACGGGTCAGACGAGGTCCACGCGTTCCCGCTCGATCGGGTAGCCGGCCCGGGCGAAGATGGCGGCCATCGGGTGGTTGGTCTGGTCCGTGGCGGCCACGATCTCCGTCGCGCCGCCCTCGACCAGCAGGTGCGTCCCCTCGACCAGCAGGTCGTACGCGTAGCCGTGGCCGCGCTGCTCGGGGACCACGCCGACGAAGCCGATGATCGGATCGGTGTGGTTGCGGGCCGGCACGATGATGCCGACCAGCTCGCCGCTCGCGGTCCAGGCCAGTCGCCACCAGTCCCGCGGGCTCGGCAACCAGAGCAGCAGGTCCAGTTCCTCCCGGGCCGCCGCGTCCGGCCCGGACGTGGCGGTGGTGTGGCGGTTGTGGGCGTCCAGGCTGCCCTCGCCGACGCGGCGGAGGACGTCGAGGATCACGGTGTCGTCCGGTTCGGGGCGGAACGTGAGCCGACCCGGCCGGTCGGGCAGTCCACACCCGCTGGTCCAGCGGTACCGGTACCGCTCGACCAGCACCGACATGCCGGCGGCCGTGGCGGCGTCGATCCGCGCCTGCGCCTGCGCCCGGACGGCGGGATCGTCGCGCCAGCCGGGTGGCAGCGAGAGCGAGTACTCCGCCCGCAGCGGTGCGGTCCGGAGCAGCTCCACCGCCGCGTCGGGGTCGGTGAAGTCGAACCAGTCGAGGGCCAGCGGCTGGTCGTCGTCCGGCCCACCCCACCAGGCGGCGCGGGCCACGACGACGTCGTCGCGCAGGGCGACCCAGGTCCATTCGGGGCGGTACTGGCCGGCTGCGGCCATGTCGAGGTAGCGCTCGCCGAACGCGGCGCGGCCGACGAGAGCGGGGTCGGGCAGGGAGTCGAAGAGCTTTTCCTCGCCCGCGGTGATCGGGCGGATGACCAGGTCGGTCATGGGATCCTTCCGGGTGGTGACGTGCTCCCGGTTCAGGACCTCGGCGTCCTCGCCGTCGGGTGGGAGCACATGACAGTCGTGGTCGACATCGCGCTCACCTCCCTTTCGTTGATCGAGGACGCGGACGCAGGTTAGCACCGGGCCGGCGCCCGGCCGAGCGGTTTTCCGGCCGGGCATCGGCGGGCCGGCGGTGCGACGGTCAGTCCGACCCCTGCCGGGCGCGCTGCGAGCCGACCGCCGGCGGTAGGTGGGCGGCGCGCACGTCGAGCAGCCAACCCTCCACCGTCGCCTCGTCCGGCCGCTCCGACAGCGGCGTACGGATGGTGTCGAAGTCCCGCTGCGCCGCGGCGACCAGCGCCTCCGCCTCGTCCAACGCGCCGCCGGCCACCCGCTCGCCGAAGGCCCGGAACCACTCCGGGTCGGCCAGCCGGATCTCCAGCACGCCGGTCGCGTAGAGCACCCGGCCCTGGTGCAGCAGCCGGGCCAGGTGCCGGGCGTGCTTGGCCGAGCGCCGCCGTCCGCCCACTGACGAGTCGCGGGTGACGAGCTTCCGGAACTGCTGGGTGGCGTACCCGAGGTAGGCGTCGCGGACCCGGGGCGCGCTGAGGAACGCCGACCGGATCGCGATCAGCCGCTCGCCGAACTCCGTCCGGGTCTCGTAGCAGTCGTCCGGCAGCCACATCAGCTCGGTGGCGGTCGGGTTGCCGCTCAGCGCCAGCTTCGCGTACTTGCCGGCCTCGTGCAGGGTGACGTCCGGGTCGGTGGTGACCACCGACTCCCGGGGCGGGTGCAGCCCGTGGAAGGCCACCGTGGGTGCGGCGAAGACCCCGATCCGGTCGGTGTCCGAGCCGGGCCCGGCCAGCCCGTACGCGACCGAGCCGACGATCCCGGAGAGCAGCAGGTGCATGCCGGTGAGCATGACCGACGCCACCCGGTCCGCGAAACCGGACTTCGGCTGTCAGGTATGGGTGCCAGGCTCGACGGCATGACGACGACACCGCTGACAGGGAAGGTCGCGCTGGTCGCCGGGGCGACCCGGGGCGCCGGCCGGCAGATCGCCATCCAGCTCGGCGCGGCCGGGGCGACCGTCTACGCCACCGGCCGCAGCAGCCGCGCCGGCCGCTCGGAGATGGACCGGCCGGAGACCATCGAGGAGACCGCCGAGCTGGTCACCGCCGCCGGCGGCACCGGCATCGCGGTACGGGTCGACCACCTGGTGCCCGAGCAGGTCCGCGACCTGGTGGCCCGGATCGACGCCGAGCAGGGCCGGCTCGACGTGCTGGTCAACGACATCTGGGGCGGCGACCCGCTGATCACCTGGGAGAAGCCGGTCTGGGAGCAGCCGCTGGAGGCCGGCTTCCGCACGCTGCGGCTGGCGGTGGACACCCACATCATCACCAGCCACTACGCGCTGCCGCTGCTGATCCGCAACCCGGGCGGGCTGGTGGTGGAGATCGGCGACGGCACCAAGGAGTACAACGACGCCAACTACCGGCTCTCGGTCTTCTACGACCTGGCGAAGGCGTCGGTCATCCGGCTCGCCTTCAGCCAGGCGCACGAGCTGAAGCCGCACGGCTGCACCGCCGTCGCGCTCACCCCCGGTTGGATCCGCTCCGAGTCGATGCTGGAGCACTTCGGGGTGACCGAGGAGAACTGGCGCGACGGCGCCGCCAAGGACCCGCACTTCCTCATCTCCGAGACCCCGGCCTTCGTCGGGCGCGCGGTCGCCGCCCTGGCCGCCGACGAGCAGAAGGCCCGCTGGAACGGCGCATCCGTCTCCAGCGGCCAGCTGTCCCAGGTGTACGGCTTCACCGACGTCGACGGCAGCCGGCCGGACGCGTTCCGCTACATCACTGAGGTGGTGGACGCCGGCAAGCCCGCCGACGTGACCGGCTACCGCTGATCCGGCTCGGACCGGTAGAGGTCGCCGAGCCGGGCCGCCGCCTCGGCCAGCCGGGCCCGCAGCTCGGGCGGGTCGAGCACCTCCACCTCGGGCCCGAGCCGCAGCACCAGGCCGTACGCCACCTCGACGGACTCGACGGGCAGCCGGGTGATCCGCCACCCCTGCCCGTCGGGCTCGCCGGCGGCGGCCGTCGCCTCCTCGTACGCGAAAGGGGCCTCGGCGGCCCAGCGCAGCGCGCGCAGGCCGGCGAGGCTCAACCGGACGGTGATCTCGTCGCGGAGCATGCTGCGCAGGAACGCCTCCGCCTGCTCCCGCCAGTGCTCGCCCAGGTCGAAGCCCTCGTCCCGGGCGAAGGTCTCCTCGCCGGCCTGCACGCCCACCACCCGGTCCACCCGGTAGGTGCGCATGCCGTCGCCGACCCGGGCGACCAGGTACCAGACCCCGCTCTTGAGCACCAGCCCGTACGGCTCGACCCGCCGGCCGACCTCGCGGTCGCCGCGCCGGTAGCGCAGCTCGACCACCCGGTCCCGCCAGACCGCCCGGGCCAGCTCGGCCAGCCACGGTGGCGGCGCGGACTCCCGGAACCAGCCCGGCACGTCCAGGTGGAACCGCTGCCGGCCCGGGCGGGGGCGTCCCGCAGGCTCGGCGGCAGCGCGGCGAGCACCTTCAGCTCGGCGGCCGCCACCGCGTCCGCCAACCCCATCTCGCCGGCCGGCCCGGGCAGGCCGGAGAGGAAGAGCGCCTCCGCCTCGTCCCGGGTCAGGCCGGTCAGCCGGGTCCGGTAGCCGCCGAGGAGGCGGTAGCCGCCGGCCCGGCCTCGGTCGGCGTAGACCGGCACCCCGGCGGCGGAGAGCGCCAGCACGTCCCGGTAGACCGTCCGCTCGGAGACCTCCAGCTCGCGGGCCAGTTCGGCGGCGGTCATCGTCTCGCGGGACTGCAGGAGCAGCACCAGGGAGATCAGCCGGGACGCGCGCACCCGACCATCCTGCCCGGACGCGAGGTGTGCCGGTGACCACTAGGCTCTCCGCTCGTGAACGCACCCAGCATCGCCGCGCCGGTCACCGGCGCCGTCGGTCGGTTCCTCTCCGGCGTCGGGCTGCTCCTGCGCGGCCTCGGCCTCTACGTCCGCAGCCCGGGGCTGATGCTGCTCGGCATCGTGCCGGCGCTGATCTCCGGTGCGGTCTTCCTGTCCGCCTTCGCCGCCCTGGTGTACTTCGTGGACGACCTGGCCGCGCTGGTCACCCCGTTCGCCGACGACTGGTCGACCACCGCGCGCAGCCTGGTCCGGGTGATCGCCGGGTTGGCCTTCCTCGGGCTGGGCGGGCTGCTGGCGGTGGTCAGCTTCACCGCGGTCACCCTGGTCATCGGTGACCCGTTCTACGAGAAGATCTCCGAGCGGGTGGAGGAGCGCCTCGGTGGCACCCCGGGCGGGGTGGAGGTGCCGTTCTGGGCCTCGCTGCGGCGCAGCCTCGTCGACTCCCTGCGGCTGGTCGGGCTGTCGGTGCTGTTCGGCATCCCGCTCTTCGCCGCCGGGTTCATCCCGGTGGTCGGCCAGACGGTGGTGCCGGTGATCGGGGCGGCGGTGGGTGGCTGGCTGCTCGCCGTCGAGCTGGTGGGGGCGCCGTTCTCCCGGCGCGGGTTGCGGCTGCCCGACCGCCGGTCGATCCTGAAGGCGGACCGGCCCACCACGCTCGGCTTCGGCGTGGCGGTCTTCCTCTGCTTCCTGATCCCGCTCGGCGCGGTGCTGGTCATGCCGGCCGCCGTCGCCGGGGCCACCCTGCTCACCCGCCGGTCGCTCGGTCAATCCGTCGTGGAGAGCTGACATGGAGATCACCCTCGTCGAGGGCGACATCACCGCGCAGCGGGTCGACGTGGTGGTCAACGCCGCCAACTCGTCCCTGCTCGGCGGCGGGGGAGTGGACGGCGCGATCCACCGCCGGGGCGGCCCGGCGATCCTGGCGGAGTGCCGTGCCCTGCGCGCCTCCCGGTACGGCCGGGGCCTGCCCACCGGACAGGCGGTCGCCACCACCGCCGGGGAGCTGCCCGCCCGCTGGGTGGTGCACACCGTCGGCCCGGTCTTCTCGGCCACCGAGGACCGCTCGGCGTTGCTGCGCGACTGCTACGCCAACAGCCTGCGGGTCGCCGACGAGTTGGAGGCCGCCACGGTGGCGTTCCCGCTGATCTCGGCCGGCGTCTACGGCTGGCCGGTCGACGACGCCGTACGCCAGGCGCTGACCGTGCTGCGCGCCGCCACCCCGGCGCACGTCACCGAGGCCCGGCTGGTGCTCTTCGGCGCCCCCACCCACCAGACCGCGCAGCGGATCGTCGCCGAAGGCTGACCGGTTCAGGTCAGCTCGCGCAGGCAGGACCGCCG
>NZ_JAEVHN010000049.1:0-19345 GCF_016803375.1 Micromonospora sp. 4G55 | reverse complement strand
TGCCGTTGAGTGCAGTTCAAGGCCGTTCAGCCCGCCCGACTGCATGCAGGGCCAGTACAACCACGGCGACGCCTACTACCGCTGCCGCTTCCCCCAGGAGTACGCCCTCGCCAACCAGGTCCCACACCCCAGCAACGTGTACCTGCGCGAGGACGCCCTCACCGACCCGCTCGACACCTGGCTGGCCTCCGCATTCGCGCCCCACCGCATCGAACAAACGATCACCGCGATGGCCGACGCCCAGCCCCTGGATCATTCGCCCGCAACCGGCACAGCAGCCCAGACGATCGTCACCGAGTGCGACGCCAAGCTGGAGCGCTACCGCACCGCCCTCGACGCTGGTGCCGACCCAGCGGTGGTCACCGGCTGGATCGCGCAGACCCAGGCCGAACGCGCCCGTGCGGAAGCAGATCTCCACGCGAACGCAGGCACCACCCCGCGCCGGATGAGCCGAGCAGAAATCACGGCCCTGGTGACCGCACTCGGCGACATCACCACCGTGCTCCGCGACGCCGACCCCGCCGACAAGGCCGAGGTCTACCGGCAACTCGGACTCCGGCTCACCTACCGGCCTGAAACGCAAACGGTGCGCGCTGAAGTGGATCTCAGCGCACACCGTCAGAAGTTCATTTGTGTCCGAGGGGGGATTCGGCCACATGCTCCAAGCACATCCGCTGGGAAGCGGTGTGCATGCGTTGACGCTAGGCCATTGTGGAGTGAACTTGCAACTCCCGAGCTGAGGCATCGGCACGGCTGATCCCCGGCCTTGACATGGGCTGCAGGATGGCTCACGCTACGCTCACTGGCCGCAACGACTCGCCGATGGTCGGGTGCGCCGCGAAGCACCACTCCCCCATGAACGTTGACCCTCGGAGCGTGAGCGCTCCCGTCCAGTGAGCCCGTCGATCCGGGTACGGCCCCGCCGAGAGATCCGGGCCGCCCGCCGACCCCGCGCCCACCGATGTTGGGACATCTGATCGCCGCCCCGTTGTGGCCGATGCACGGTGCAAATCTCGGCACCCTGCTGCGCACCTGCGACGCCGTCGGGGCATGCCTGGCCGTACCTCGCTTCAGCCGGGTCGATGAGGCCGTCGCCCGCGGCAAACGCTACGCCGGCCCAGCTGCGGACACCGAATCGGCGACCCAGCCGGCTGGCTGCGGAGGCAGAAGGACAGCGGGGCGCACATTGTCGGTGTGGAGTTGGCCGACGAGGCGATCCGGCTCGCCGACCTGCCGGCCGCCTCCCGGCGGACCGTCATGGTCCTCGGCCATGAAGCCACCGGGATCCCGCCGGAAGGACTCGACCTGCTCGACACCGCCGTGGAGATCCCCATGCTCGGCACCGGAGACAGCCTTAACGTCGCCGTGGCCGGATCCATTGTGCTGTACAAGCTCGCCGGACTCATTGAAGTCCGCGACGCTGGTAGGCGGGCACGCCGATCCTGGAGGGCGCACAGGAGAATCTGTGCTGCGTGCTCGAGCACAATCTCCCGATGGGCGAGAGGCTGGAGAGAGTCAAGGACGGCTTCCACGACGGCTCGAGGGAGGTGGCGGTGCCGTCGCCGCTATGGTGTCCCCCGTGAGCGGTGGATTTGATCTCCATGCCGAACTTGCTAGGGGCGTGCGGGAGGCCGCTGGGGCGTGGCGATTCCTCCGACTGTTCGCCGCTCGCTACGCGAGTCCGATCATCGCTGGCGACGGCTGCGACGACGAAGAGTTGCGTGCTGCGGAGACCCGGCTGGGTTTCCCGCTGCCGGGATCCCTGCGTGAGGCATATGCGCTGATCGGCAAGCGCTTTGACTTGACCCGAGTTCAGGATCGCCTGCTTGCTCCTCATCAGGTTAGCGTCGATGACGCGGGCCAGGTGCTGGTCTTCCGTCTGGAGAACCAGAACGTTGCGCAGTGGGGCGTTCCGCTGTCGGCGGTGACCGAGCCCGATCCGCCGGTCGTGTTTCGCCTCGATTCGGCCAGGCAGGCCGAGCGCGTCTGGCAGCCCTACCTCGAGCGGGTCTCGTTGGCGTGTGTGGAGATGGTGCTGTCGGAGTGGATGCTGTCGGGCGAGACGTTCGTCGACAACCGTGAACTGGACGATGAGGCCATCGCGTTGCTGGAGAAGCAGTTCCGTCGGCTGCCGCTGCCTGACTACCCGTTCTGGGCGGGGCCCGGCGGCCCGCCGATGAGGTGGTTCGAGGGGCTGGGGGCGGTCCTGCGTGAGGACGCCGGGACGTGGTTGTGGGTGCGCGCGGCGTCGGCGTACGGGATAGCCGCGGTGCGGCGCGCGCTGCCTGGTGAGTGGTTGATGGACGAGGGGTAGCGGCCGACTGCGACACGCGGTGATCATGCGGCGGAAGGTCGGTGTCCGAGGTTCAATACTGCCGATATTCACACCACCGTCATCGCTCTGATGGAGATCGAGGTCTACTTGCCGAAATGGCGAATCTGGTGTGGTGGCTGTGCCGCACACGGCGTAGCCACCACACCGGAGTCCCTGCCTCGCTGAACCTCAGTCTCGCGGTCCCGGGTCGAGCATCCAGTGCTCCGTCGTGGTCCAGCCGAGCAGCCGTCGGCCGGTGCCCGCCCTGCCGTCCGCGTCGAACCTTCCACCGCCGATCACGTGCGCGAGTCCGGTCACGGCCGGCGCTATCCGGGTTCGCACGTGGTCTGGCTGGGTGGCCAGCCGCTGCTCGGCGTAGGCCGGGAAGGCCATCTGCTTTTCCCAGGTGGACAGCGACAGGAAGAACAGCATCTGCCGCCACGCGTAGGCGGTGTTCTTGACGGTGCCCAGCGGCCGGGGGTTGTGGTGGATGCGCGCCGTCAGCCGCAGCGCGGTGTCCATGCACCGCCTCGCGAGGTCCGCCGCGGGCAGGTCGATGCCGAGCTCGGCGATCGTGGCCAGGTTGTGTGTAGTCAGAATCTGCGCCTGTTCGATGATGATCCCGTTGGCCGCGACGTTGAACCACGACCGCCTACCGGAGGCGCCAGCCCGGTCGCGGCACAGCTGATCGAAGGCGTCCGAGGTCCGGGTACGCCGAATCAGCCGCCTGCTGGTGTCGTCGATCGCGGCGATGGCCGGGTAGTCGATGTCGTAGTACTGCGCGTACAGGCTGTCCGCGAGCCGCCGGCCAGCGAGTGTGGCTGCCTGGAGGAACTTCGCCGAGAACGTGCCCATGAAGATGTCGGCCGCGAGTTCCTCGACCCATGGCAGCTGCAGGCTCGCCTGCTTCGACAGCGTCGACAGTTCCCCGACGAGCGGGTTGGGCAGCACCGTGGCCGGGAACCCCCAGACCGCGGCGGAGGCCAGCCGGACCAGGGTGCGACGCGCCTGGTCGCAGGTGTCGCTGGTATCGGTCCGTGCGGACGCGACCGCCTGGACCCAGGGCAGCTCGGCCAGGCGTGCCTGGTGCTCCAGGTTCAGCAGCAACAGGGAGCGGCGATTGCGGAAGGCACGGTACGTGGCGTCCATCAGGATGCGCAGGGCCGGGTCCGGGTACGCCAAAGCCGCAGTCGCCGCCGCCAGCCGCGGGGTAAGCCGCGCCAGCTCCTCCGCCGAGGCGATGACGCCGCGGTCGATCAGCTGCTCCAGGGTTCCGGCGGCGGCGCGCGCGACCACCCGGGCGATCGGGCGGGGCGTCGGCCAGCCCGCCACCACACCCGCAGAGTGGGCCTCGTCAGCGTCGACTGGGCGTAGCACGTGGTCGACGTCGCTGATACCGCTGTCCTGAGGTAGGCCGGCCAGCCGGGCGGCGACCAGCTGCGCGAGCTGATGGTGGCGGGGACGCGCCGCCTCGCGCGCCTGCTGCCGGCGTATGGCGGTGTGCTCGAGGCTGCCCGGGTGTCCGCGCTTGCGCAGCATCGCATCCACCACGCTCTGGACCAGGCCACGCTCGCGCGACGTCAGCTCCGCTCCGGCCACGCGTCGCTCCAGCCCGGTTCGCAGTACGCCGATGCTGCCCTTCGGGTTGCGATGCTTGCTGCAGAGGGTGTGCTCGGCGGCGAGGTGCTGGTAGCGGGCCAGCAGCTGTACGGCTCGCGGCAACCAGCCCTCCGGCGTCACCGCACCGATCCGGCCGCCGTCGCGGGTCTCGCACCACAACGTCAGCAACTCGTCGGCGAACGGATTCCACACCGTCAGCGCCTCACGCATCGTCTCGATCTGCGCATTCGGCTGCCGCTGCTCCAGGGTCCGGCGCGCATCGCCCGCCGTCTGCCGATACACGACGTCCGGGTCGCCGGCGCGCTGAAAGCTCGGAGCCGGGGTGAACCGCAGCCGGTCGGCGAACGGCGCGATCTCCTCCAGAACGCCCAGGGCCGCATCGCGGTCGCCAGAACGCAACAACCACGCCACCACCGGCAGCGCCGCCTCCTCCGCGTACTCCACCCGGTAGCGGCCGCTGTCGAGCAACTCGCCCAGCTCTGCCAAACCCACGTCGGTCAACCAGGACCAAAACAACGCCCGGCGCTCGGCCGGCAGGCCCAGCCGCTGCGCACGGTCGGTCTCGTCCGGGCGCAGCGGACCGCCCGCGGCCGGCTCCCCAGTCGCGAACCCGCCGTGGACCACCTCCGGCGTCACCCACACTGGCAAGCCCTTCACCGGGGTACGCAAACCGATGTCCAGCCGTCCTGCGGCCATCCCGGTCACGACCTGCTGCCAGCGGCGTACCCGCAGCTCCGCCCGCTGGCGGGTGGCCGCGTCCTCGTGCGTCCCGGCTGTCGTCAAAGCGCGCGCCAGCTGGCCCAGGGGGAAGCCCATGCCGACGCGGATGTCGTTGTCGCTCACGCCAGCGTGGCGGGCCCCGCCCCCGCGCCCTCCGGGATTACAGCCCGGTGCTCTCTCTGGCTGAGCTACACGCTGATGCCGCGACACTCTACGCAGGTCACCGCCGCCTACGCAGCCGAGATCCGAAGCAGCGATCACCGACTGCCGCAATCCACCCTTCGCCAATGCTGATGGCGGAGGCGGAAGCTGTCGCCCCCGTCTGCGACGATCCGCTGACGATCGTCACGGAGGTGAGCTGATGGGCGTCGACTACTTCTGGAAACGCGTGCCAGGCGAAACGATCGGCGGCGCTACGCCGAAGGACCTGGCCGACCTCGTGCCCTACTGGTTCGACGACAACTTCGCCAGGCAGCAAGAGGCCCGGCTTCTCGTCGGCGCCGAAGACACCGGAGCGCTCATCGCGGCTCTTCTCGGCATGGGTGCCACCGGCACCGACTGGGAGGCCACAGCCAGGGCGTTCAGCGGCTCGCCAGCGAACTGGGATGACTCCTGGATGGTCGGCACGCTCAACACGGACACGGTCGGTCTGGTGGCCGAGTTCCTGACCGCCGTTCCCGTCGATACGTGGGCCGCCCGGCATCGCACCGACCTCGCCGACTATGCAGGAAAGCTCGGCTACCATCGCCCGTTCGACGACGACTGGGCCGAGCAGGTCGTCAGCGACATCCGCGAGCTCACCGGACTGTTCCAGGCCGCGGCGGCCGCCCGCGAGACCATCATCCTGAAGATCGTGGCGTGACTGCTGCCTCGTGAAGCTGTTGACCAGAGGGTCAGCTGTGACGGCCCACGTTTCTCAGCGACCGGACGGGCTACCCCCCGGGCCCCGTCCTGCCTCTGGTCGGCGTGGAGCTGCCGAAACGTGGTGGCGCTACCCAGCGTTGTCCAGCATCCTGGTCGCCGTGCTCGTCGTGCAACGTGTCCGGGCCCGCTGGGGTGCCCACGCCCGCGGGGCGACGCACGCGGTGCGACGTCGGTCGGTCGCGGAGGCGTATGAACTTCCGCCGCTACCGGCGGGCGAGACGGTCGTCGTGCACGATGTTCTGGCTGACGAGGCTGCCGGCTACCGGCCTGCGTCGTCCGTCGGTTCGGGTGTTCACGCGCTGCAGGCGGTCGGACTGCACGTCGACCTCACCGCAGACCACGCCGTGATTGAACGTCTCCCCGCCGGGGCCGCGTACCCGGCTTGGCGCACGTCCTACCGGCTGTTCACGCTCCAGCCTGGTCAGTACGGCCGCTACCTAGCCAATTTCCGGTTCACCGGACGCACCTGCGCCCCCCGCTGGTACTACGAGGCCTGGACGGTGCGCGTCGCGTTCGCGTCACCGCTGCCGGACCTGTTCCTCAACGCCGTCGCTGATCGTGACGTTGATCAGCGTGTGCATCTATACGGCGTCCTGCCCGCCGTACGGCAAGACAACGGCCAGCATGATGCACTCACATCTGATCATTTGGCCGAACCGCGCAGGTTCTCGCCGACAGGCGCTCCGATGACAAGCCACCCACGAGGGCGCAGGACCGAGCAACCAGCAGGCGCGCTCGCCGAGGAGGAGCGACTGCGGGAGCTGCGCTCCGGCTTGGCGCGTAACCCTGCCCTGCCCGCCTCCCTCGTTGAACAGCTGACTGCGCGAGGCGAAGCCTCGGTGTGGCTTGAACTGGCCGACCGTGACGATCTCAGCGGAGACCAAATCCGCCTCCTGGCTCGCCGCGGCGACGCCCAGGTGGTAATTCGTCTGCTGTCGCGCGGGCTGTTGTCGCCGGACGAGGTCGACCGCCTCGACCCACCCGTCGTGATCGCCAGCTCAGCGAAACCGGCCGAGTCAAAGGCAAGATTGTCCTTACCGTGAACAAGGCCGCCTGACCGCGCCTGCACTGAAACAGGCTGGCCGACGGCGGGGGATCCGATCCCCTGCGCTGTTACTTCTCCCCGACATCTCGGCGGCTCGCTCGGCCCTGAACGCTGTCGAGACTGACCGACAAACGTTGCTGCTTGTCATCGACATAACCATGCGCCACAGTGCCACCCACCTGGGTGAGGCCGAAGTCCCGCTGCAGCTCATCATGGCAACACCCGGCACAAAAGCCCCGCACCGCCATACGCTACGTCAAACCCGGTGCGGAAGCCGTCGCCGAGGTCATCGCCATCCTGGGACCGCCTCCCAGGAAGAACTGGAGATACGCTGCCTCACTCCTGCAGACCAAGAAGACTCCCGTCATCGCACCAATTAGCGGAAACACCGTTCGTGATCCACTCAGTGTGGGTTTGGGCTTATGTGTTCTGACCCCCTTTCCGGGGGCGGAGTCCATCGAGCATGACGGCCAGAAGCTGGCCGTAGTGCTCAGGGGCCCGCTCCGACGCCCAGGCAACCGAGGCGATCAGAGAGAAGAGGGCGGAAGCATTGAGGTCGGGCCGGACTGTCCCTGCTCGCTGAGCTCGGGCCAGTAGCTGCGCCCCACCCGCCTTGATGGCCTGGCAGGTGGCGTGGAGGTCGGATTCGGGGTCGGCGAGGCTGTCGACGAGGGCGTCGACCAGGCCGCGATAGGCCATGGCGTGTTCGACCGCGGCGGCAAGCCAGGTAGTCAGGGCCTCGTCTGCCATAGGAGAGGCGAGCAGCTCATCTGAGTGTGTGCGCAGACCGCGCAGGCTCTCGCCCAGCAATGCCTCCAGCAACGCCTGACGGGTCGGGAAGTGCCGGTAGAGGGTCACGTTGCCGACACCGGCGGTGCGCGCGATGTCGTTCAGGGAGGCGCCGACGCCGTGCTCGGCGAAGGCGGCCCGGGCGGCCTTCAGCAGACGTTCGTAGTTGCGTCGCGCGTCTTTACGCCCTGCGGGACGTGCCTCCGTCGATCGGTCCGCCATGAAACCTCCCCAGGTTTACAAAACGAGGAACGTCCTCGTATCTTAGCCGAACAGGAACCGAGGAACTTCCTCGTTTCGTTCTCTCTTCTGCTGAGGAGTGTCGTGACCGAACAGACCACGCAGGCGGCAGCGGCAGGACCCGGGCCCGCAGACGCCTCCAGTCCCCAGCACCACCCAGGCCTGGTCCTCGCCATCGTGCTGATCTGCCAGACAATGTTCATCCTGGACATCAACGTAGTGAACATCGCTCTTCCACACATCCAGCGCGACCTCGGCTTCTCCGCGACCGGCCTGTCCTGGGTGCTCAACGTCTACATGCTGGCCTTCGGCGGACTGCTGCTGCTCGGTGGACGCGCGGGCGACATCCTCGGCCAGCGGCGGGCCCTCATCGCCGGGGTCGTCGTCTTCACCGTCGCCTCACTGGTCGGAGGGCTGGCCAGCTCGGCCGCGATGCTGCTGGCCGCCCGTGCAGGTCAGGGGATCGGTGGCGCCCTCGCCGCACCGACCGTGCTCGCCCTCATCACCGTCGGTTTCCCCGACCCGGCCCGGCGAGCGCGGGCGCTCGGCGCGTACGCGGCCGTCTCCGGCTCCGGCGCGGCGATCGGCCTCATCATCGGCGGCGTGCTCACCGACTGGATCTCCTGGCGGTGGGTGCTGTTCATCAACGTGCCGATCGGCGTGGTCCTGCTGATCTTGGCCCCGCTGTTCATCGCCGAGACCGATCGCCACCCGGGGCGCTTCGACCTGGCTGGTTCACTGACCTCGACGCTCGGCATGACCGCGCTCGTTTACGGGTTCCTCCGCGCCGCCGAGCAGGGCTTCGGCGACGCCGTCGCCCTCGGCGCGCTCGGCGCGGCCGCCGTCCTGCTTGCGCTGTTCGTGGCCGTCGAATCCCGTGCCCAGCAACCGATCGTCCCGCTGCGGCTGTTCGCCGACCGCAACCGCGCCGGAGGCTACATCGTGCTGCTGTTCGTCCTGGCCGCGGGCAACGGCATGTTCTTCTTCCTCACCCAGTTCCTGCAGCAGGTCCGCGGCTACAGCCCCCTGCAGGCGGGATTCGCCTTCGTGCCGCTGGCCGTCTTGATCCTGGTCTCTTCCGGCGTGGCGGGCCGGCTGCTGCCGCGACTGGGTGCCAAGACGCTGATCGCCACAGGAGCCGCGGCGATCAGCGTGGCCCTGCTGTGGATGGCACAGCTGACGCCCCAGGCCGACTACGCCGTGGCCCTGCTCGGCCCGATGGTGATCGCCGGCCTCGGCATGGGCATCCTGCTAGTGGGCGCCACCACCGTGCTGACCTCCGGCGTCCGAGCCGAGGACACCGGCGCCGCCTCCGGCCTGCTCAACGTCATGCAGCAGATCGGCGGCGCGCTGGGGCTGGCCATTCTCGTCACCGTGTTCGGCGCCGCCACCCGCGCTTCAAGCGGGACCGCCCACCAGGTCCTCACCGAGGGAGTCACCACGGCCTTCACCGTTGGAGCGGCCTTCACCGCCTGCACGATCCTGCTGACCCTGACCATGAAAACCCAGCAACTCCCCGCACTCGAACCCTCAGCCGCGCAGGAGTCCGCCAGATGACGCACAACCTCCCCGCCGACTCAACTCACGATGACGGTGTCTGGGAGCACCACCTGAGTACGAGAGCTGTCCCGTGTCACCGACGGCTGGTCATTGTTACTGAAGTTTGAGTGGTGTGGTGCCGGCCGTCAGGAGTGGCGATGGAGGAACTCACGGTTGGGTGCCGGCAACCTCCACGTCATCGCAAGACAGCAAGACGGCCACTGACTCATCGCGTGATCAATACCTGGCCGACTCTTCAGGAGCAGCAACACGCCGTCGTCGGCCTGAACGAATCCACGCCGACGACGGAGTCGATAGCCCTGCGCCGACCGGGGCACCGAAGACGGTGCCCTGGTCGGCTCGCCGCCCAATCAGGCGCGTTCGACGCAGATCGCGCGCACGCCTGCCGGCCAGTTCAGCGCGTGCCGCCCGGATCCTCGTCGGCCCCGGCCAATTCGGCCGAAGCGTCCGGCATCGCATACGACAGGACCACGTCCCTACCCACCGCGGCGTCCGCTGAGGGCGATCCAGACGCCGAGCGACAGCGCCTTCTTACCGGTCGGGCATGCCGCTGAAGCAGTGTGTGACAGCGCGGAGCCGCCGATGCTCACGGAGCGGTCCACGTACGCCACGTCCACGCCTTTCGCGCACACCGCATACGAGGCCAACGCCCAGAACTCGGCGGGCGCCCCGGTCACGCCGGTGGCCTCGGCCTGGTGCATGTTGCCGAAGTGATTGGCACTGAGCGTGCTGAGCGCCACCGTGCCGACGCCCCTGCCCAGCGCCGCGCCCACGCCGATCAGCTTGCGATCGGACGGGCATTTGGCATTGGCCAGCTTGACGTCGGTCGCGCTGTACGGCGTGCGGACCCCCGGGCTCAGCGGTGTAGGGCGGTCTCCCGGTCCATGTGCGACAGCTTTTCGGGGTTGCGCACGGCGTAGAGCCCGGTGATGAGGCCGTGGTCGATGCGCACCGCCATGACGGTATCGATCTCGCCGTTGAGCTGAAGGATCAGCGCCGGGTAGCCATTGACCTGCGCTGGCCGCAGCGACGCCGTGGCGGGGATCCTGCCCAGCACGTCGGCCACCACGCCTGCCCCCGTGACGGGCGCCAGCGCGGCCTGCGCGATTCCGCCACCGTCCCCCAGAAGGACGACATCCGGCGCGAGGATGTCGAGCAGGAGTTGCAGATCACCCGTCTCGACCGCCCGCTGGAACGCCGCGAGCGCGTCTCGGGTTTCGGCCGGAGGAACAACGCTGCGTGGCCGGCGCGCCGCGACGTGGGCCCGGGCCCGGTGGGCGATCTGACGGACCGCGGCCGGGCTCTTGCCGACGGCTTCGGCAATCTCGTCGTAGGCCAGATCGAACACCTCGCGCAGCACGAACACCGCCCGCTCGGTCGGCGCGAGCGTCTCCAGCACCAGCAGCATCGCCATCGAGACGCTGTCGGCCAACTCGACATCCTCGGCCACATCGGGCGCGGTCAGCAGCGGCTCGGGCAACCAGGGACCGACGTACGACTCCCTGCGCCGCGCGAGTGTACGCAGCCGGCTCAACGCCTGGCGAGCGGTGATCCGGACCAGGAACGCACGCTGATCCCGCACGGTGTCGAGGTCGACGCCCACCCACCGCAACCAGGTCTACTGCAGCACGTCCTCCGCGTCGGCGGCCGAGCCGAGCATCTCGTAGGCAACGGTGAACAGCAGGTTGCGGTGCGCGAGGAACGCCTCGGTGGCCCAGTCCATGCGGCCGCCGCCAGCGAGCGGCTCGGCTGGGTCTGTTGTTCCCTCGCTGCGCTCGCTCATAGCTGACTCCTGCCTGTTCGCTCTCGATCGTGCCACTCACCAGACACCGGTCCCCACCGCTGTGTGACACCCACGATCGGTGGCTCGCGTCACACGACCGCGCTGTCACACGGCCCGGATCGCCGGCATCTCTATGTCCGTAAGCCCGCCGCGCGAACAATCCGCGCGGCACGCAACTTTCCACGAGTGAGGACAAAGTCATGGAACCCCGTATCAACCTGGCGACCAACGAGCTCGGCGCCAAGATCGGCAGGCGGTTCTACAACGTCAGCCTGGCGATCCAGCAGTCGCCGCTGCCCAGGGACACCCAGGAGCTGGTGATGCTGCGCGCCAGCCAGATCAACGGATGCGGTTTCTGCGTCGACTACCACACCAAGGAGGCCGTGCACGCCGGCGAGACGCCGGTGCGCATCAACCTGGTCGCCGCCTGGCGCCATTCCACCGTGTTCACCGAGGCCGAGCGGGCCGCGCTCGCGCTCGCCGAGGAGGGCACCCGGCTCGCCGACGCCCACCACGGCGTGTCCGACGAAACCTGGGCCCAGGTGCGCAAGCACTACGACGACGATCAGATCGCCGCACTGGTCTACCTGGTCGCCATGATCAACGCGGCCAACCGGCTCGGCGTGATCGTGCGCAACCAGGGGGGTTCCTACGAGCCCGGCATGTTCACCAGCATGTCGAGCTGATCAGCAGGCGAATTGCGGCCCGCCCAGGATCACGCGATCCGGGCCGGGTCCGCGCACCTCAAGCAGCAAGAGGCCTCCGCGCGAATCCTGACCGGTTTGGAAATGAACGTTCAACTACCTGTTTCCCCTCCAGGAGCATCAAGCATGTCAACCATTACCACGCTCAACGAGCTGACCGGCGACTACGTCCTCGACACCACCCGTACGCGGATCGGCTTCGTCGCCCGGCACGCGATGGGCACCAAAGTGCGTGGGCAGTTCGAGGAGTTCGAGGGAGGCGCGCACCTGGACGGCGACAACCCGTCGCAGTCCAGCGCTCGGCTTACGATCCAGGCGAAGAGCATCCAGACCCGTAACCGGCAGCGCGACGAGCAGCTACGCAACACGTTCCTGGGCGTGGGCGAACACCCTGCTCTCACCTTTGCCTCAACCAAGGTGCAGCAGAGCGGCACGACCAGCTTCAAGGTCACCGGTGGCCTGACCATCCGCGGCGTGACCAAGTCGGTCACCGTGGACTTCGAGCTGACCGGCGCCGGGACGACCCGTGGGGCGACCTCAGGGTCGACTTCAAGGGAAGCGCCACGATCAACCGCAACGACTGGGGCGTGAACTGGAACCCCGCGACCACGATCATTGTCAGCCCGAAGGTGATGCTGGAGCTCGAGGTCGCCGCGATCCGGCAGTCCTGACGGGTTCAACACCCGGTTGTAGAGCGGGCTCTCATGGCCATGGCGAGAATGCTGCCGGTGTCGCGCGCACACGGCCCGGCAGCCGGTGGTAGCGATCGACAAGGAGGCTGGCATGTCGTACCCGAAGGAGCTCTTCCACGGGGACAAGGGCGAGGTCAGCGGCACGTTGTGGTCAGGCGGCTCCCCGCCTGACCTGGTGATCGGCGGGCGCACGAACGTGCACTACCTGGCCACCGGCGAGTCCACCGGCGGGCAGTACGGGCTCTACCGATGGGACATGGGAAGTAAGCCCGGCGGCGGCCCGGGCGCGCACTTCCACAGGACGATGTCCGAGTCGTTTTTCGTCCTGTCCGGCACGGTCGGGCTCTATGACGGCGAACGCTGGGTCAATGCCGCGCCGGGCGACTTTCTCTTCGTCCCGCCGGGCGGCATCCACGCGTTCAGCAACCCGGAGGGGCCCGGCTCGATGCTGGTCCTGTTCGCCCCCGGGGCCCCGCGCGAGGCCCATTTCGAGGAACTGGCGGAGATCGTAGCGAGTGGGCGGCAACTCAGCGAGGAGGAGTGGGCCGATCTCTACCATCGCCACGACCAGTACGTGGTGTAAGCAGGAGCGGGCTTCATGGGGCCGGTCAGTCAGAGCGGCGCCCACCGAGTCGGCGGTTGGTGAGGCAAGCCCAGCGCATGCACCTCACTGGCCCACCAGCCGGAGCGACGCCTGGGCGAATGCCGCCAAGCACTACGACGAGGAGCAACTCTCTGCGCTGGTGTCACTCATCGCCCTCATCAACGCCGCCAACCGCCTGAACGTCATCGTCCAGCAGCCCGCCGGCGACTACCACTCGGGCCAGTTCGGACGATTCTCCTGTGTGGAAGGAACATCTCATGAGTTCAGCACTTGAAACCCTTCGCCGTGACTTCGGCGGCGACATCATCGAACCGGGCGGAGCGGAATACGAATCGGCTAGTCGCTCGGTATTGGCTTCGGGTAGTCCGGCCTATGTTCTGCGGCCCAAGAGCGTCGGGGACGTGCAAGCAGGTGTCAGATTCGCCGCCGGCGCAGGGCTTGTGCTGTCCGTGCGAGGCGGCGGCCATGGCTTCGCGGGCTTCGGCACCAACGACGACGGCGTCGTGATCGACCTCAGCAAGCTCGCAAACGTAGAGATCATTGACAAGGAACGTCACCTCGCGCGAATCGGCGGCGGCGCCACCTGGGGTCAGGTCGCGGCCGCCCTGGCCCCACATGACCTGGCGATCTCCTCAGGCGATACCAAGAGCGTCGGTGTCGGTGGGCTGACGTTGACCGGTGGCATCGGCTGGAAGGTCAGAAAGTACGGCCTGGCCCTGGACAACGTGGTCGCCGCAGAGGTGGTCACTGCCAACGGAGAGGTCGTGCAGGCGAGCGCCGAGAAAAACCCGGAGCTGTTCTGGGCGATTCGTGGTGGCGGCGGCAACTTCGGGATCGTGACTGCCTTCGAGTTCGTGGCACACCCAACGACAGACGTCTTCTACGGCAAGATCGCCTTCCCGGCATCGGAGGCGACCACCGTGCTCCTGGGCTGGGCGGATTACCTCCGCACCGCCCCCGAAGAGCTCACATCCGTCGCGAACTTCGCCAATCCCTTCGCCGGCGGACCCGAAGCGCCGGTCGAGATCCACGTCGCCTTTGACAGCGATGACCCGGAGCTCGCGGCCCAGGCCATCGACCCGATCCGCCAGCTCGGCACGGCGATCGCCGACGACATCGCGCGGACGCCCTATGCGGACACGCTCGTGGACGGCGCAGCTCCGCCGCCAGGCATTCAGCTCGTAACCCGAAGCGCATTCGTCGACAAGGAATCGGTACCCGAGGTCCTTCAGATCCTTGCCGAGGTCGGGGCATCGGAACGGTCGCCGTTCATCGCCGTTCGCAGCGTAGGCGGTGCAGTATCCCGAGTCCCCGACGACGCCACCGCCTACGCGCATCGCCAGGCGGAGCTGATGTTCGTGACCACCACCGTGGGTCCGAAGCCGGTCGTCGAGGCCGCTCGTCCAGCCCTGGAAGCGATCTGGCGGAGACTCGCACCTCACGTCAACGGCGCCTACGCAAACTTCCTCGCCTCTGCCACCGAGGAGGACGTCGCGGCGATCTATCCAACGGAGACCTACAAGCGGCTCGCGATGGTCAAGCGCCAGTACGACCCCGGCAATCTGTTCGCCCTCAACCACAACGTCCGGCCCAATCTGGGACCGCGCAGTGCTGCGGGGCGTTGACCTGCGGCAATGCGTGGACGGGGCTCGTCGGGCATGCTTGACGCGGGTCTCGACCCGGTTGACCGATACGTTCGGGCAATTTGGCCTGGGCGCAGGCCTGTGAGATACCGCCAACACGGTTTCGCGCCCCGGACCGGCACATATTCTTGACCAGTCCGAGCCGGCCGCATGCGCTTGCCCGAGCGCATGCGGCCGCAGCTCTCGCAGACGCTGATCGGCGAGCTGCTGCGGGCGGGCGCCCGACAGGTGCAGGCTGCCGCCTGCGCACGCTGCCATCGCCTCCGCCGAATGCGCCGCCGGCACCAGGGCCGACTGGTGTGCCGCCCTGCGGCAACGCAGTCAACGTGCGGCGGGAGCCGTGCAGCCGATGCGGGCAGCAACGACGCGTCGCCGGTCACGACCGGACCCGACAACCGCTGTGCGTGCGTTGTGTGAAAGACCAGCGCGGTCGGGATCCGCTCGGCTGGCTGGTCGAGCATCGCCGTCCTCGCGGCCGCCGGCACATGGTCGCCGCGACTGCCTTCACCGGCTGCCGCCCGTCAGTGGATCGCTGAGTCGATGGGCACCGGCTTCATCACCGTCCGCACCATAGCGGTGGCGGTGGTTCTGTGGCGGCTGCTGGCCACCGCCGTGCTCATCCCACGCCTAAGAACTCTTAAGAGCTCGGTAAATAAGGGTTTCAGGTGTGTTGGTGACGGGCGAGGCGGCGGGCCATCACGATGATCATGGCCCATTGGACCATCGCGGCGTGGTGTTCAAGGAGCCGTTCATAGTACGGACGGTGCGCCGGCACCGGTTGATCCACCAGAAGGTACGTTCGACCGCCCATCTGCGGTGTAGGACCACGAAGGTGGTCTGCCCGGCGAGTTTGGCGACGATCCGCACGGTTAGGGCGAGGTGGGTGGCGGCCCAGTCGACGAGCCTGCCGGCGTAGCCGCTGTCGGCCCAGAGCAGGCGGATGCCGGGGAAGCAAGCGTGCAACGCGTGAAGGAGGGGGCGGGCGGCGTCGCGGTCCTGCACGTTGGCGCCGGTGATCAGGATCGCGAGAAGCAGGCCGCAGGTGTCCACGGCGATGTGCCGTTTACGGCCGTTGACCTTCTTCCCCGCGTCGTAGCCGCGGCTGGCCCGCCCGACGGTCTCCGCGCCGCGTACCGACTGGGAGTCGACCAGCGCGGCCGTGGGCTGCCGGTTGCGGTCCTCGACCTGGGCGCGGACCTGTTCTCGCAGGCTGTTGTGCATGTGGTGGAGCGTTCCGTCGGCGGTCCAGGTCTTGAAGTAGTGGTAGACCAGCTTGTGGTGGGGGAAGCCGGCCGGTAGCGCGTCCCACTGGCAGCCGGTGCGGTCGAGGTAGCGAATCGCGTCCACGATGTCGCGGCGGGGGTAGATGATCGGCCGGCCACGTCCGGTGCCGGCCGGGACGTACGGGCCGAGGACGGCCCACTCGGCGTCGCTGGTGTCGGACGGGTAGTGCCGTGGCCGGGCGGTGGACAGGTGAGCATCGAGGGTGACCGGGGTGGTGGATGCGGCGACACCGGCGACAAGGTATACAGACAGGGCTGGGCCTTCGATCGTGCTGGTAAGGCGCTCCACCTTGTCCCGGTCTGGGAAGGCTGGACGGTCTGCGACTGCCCGACGAGGAGATCAGCCAGTCGCACCAGGTGGGAAAGCCACTCGCTTTCCCGAAACGGCGCCTGCCAGCATGTCCGGGTGAATACACCCATGATCACCCTGCGCGCGATGCGTCCAGACGAATACGAGAACTACACGACGCGACGCGACCTGGAGTACGTCCAAGCCCTCGCCGAGACACTGCCAGCCGAAGCCGCGATGGAAAAGGCGCGAGAGGATCGAGCCCGGTTTCTGCCCCAGGGATTGGCGACGGAACGTCATCGTCTCCTGGCAGCTGAGAACACCGCAGGCCAAGTCGTCGGCTACGCGTGGGTCGGGCTGGAGGAGCCACGCACCAAGACGACCGACACAGCGTGGCTCCACGATATCAGCGTGGAAGAGCCCTACCGGCGATCCGGCTATGGGCGAGCCATCCTCTCGGCTGTAGAGGCGGTGGCACGGGAAGCGGGTGCGAGTCGGCTCGGCCTTAACGTTTTCGGCGATAACGCGTCCGCGATCTCTCTGTACCAGACGAGCGGCTACGAGGTCACGGCCCAACAGATGGCGAAACGCCTGTAGTGGATAGGGCGGCCCGCCGCGACAGCGGGACGGTCCGCATCCAGTCCGCAAGAGGTTCACGGACAGTGAGGGAGCGGCGAGAGATGTCGGAAGGCATTTCCGCTGCTAGACCAGCGTGCGCCCAGGTCGGCGGGTCGCCCATCTTGATCTCATCATTCTCTGGTCACCGTGCCATCCACGTGCCAGTAGCCAGTACCCCGGACGGTCACCAGGGGCACGAACGGTCACGCACCTCCCGCCTTGACTTGGCCCACTTGCGACCGGCCCTGACAGCAACCGGTGACAGCAACGTCATTCCGGGGTCTCCTCATCGAGCAGGCCACCGAGCTGATCCAGCGCCGCCCGCTTGTCGTCCAGGCTCACATGCCCGTAGACCGTCATGGTCATCTCCAACGTTCTGTGCCCCACGATGTCCATCACGGTCCGGGGCGGCACACCCAGAGCAAGCAGCACCGAGACGCAGCCATGCCGGAGGTCGTGCAGCCGGATTGGCGGCAGCCCGGCCGCACACTGGTCCTGAACGAGCCGGGTGCAGTTGCGCGGATCCAGCGGCGTGCCGGACCCTGCCCGCCTTGACAGCAGCGGCTGACAGCAGCGGAGCCGGACGAGTCGGAACCAGGGCGCACCGGCGAACGCGTAGAGCGAGAGCTAACAGCCGACGACGGACCGCATTGGACAACCCCGCCGAGGCTACGGATAAGAAGGTTACGAGCGGCCGCCAGGTGAGCAGGGCAACCGCGAAAGGCGGTCAAGCAGGTCCTACAGCCAGCCTGCTGATCTACCGGCCGACGAGCACAGCGCCTACCCGTTGCGAGCGGCACACGTGCGGCAGAATCAGAGGGGATGCAGGTTGCCAGCCTGCCCACGCGGATCGAGCACCGCCTTAGGAAACCGTTGCTCTATTAAGGTTCCCGTCAGGAGGAAATCCCACCAGTCAAGAGCGCGGGTGAGCCCGAAGGGCGAACGCGCCGACCCGGCCCCGGCCTGCTGGCGCTGCAGCCGGCATCGGCCGGGCCGGCTGGGCGCAGCGCCAGCGCACATCAGTCCAGACGGACAGTCGCGAAACCTCACTCAACGCCTGGTCCATCGCCGCACGGAGACGATCAACCACCGACTCAGTCGCCGATGAACCACAAGTAGCGGTGGATCCCGCCACGAACTACATCGCACAGTCGCCGGATCTCTGCTCGGCTCGCTTGATCCAGCACCTCATCAGGAGACAGGCGGTCTAGCTCGCCTAGCAGCAGCGGGACCTGACGCTCGTTGAAGACGGTGTCTGAGTAAGGGTCGATCCCACTGAGCATCGGATACTCCCCAGCAAGACCACTTAGAACTCCTAACTCTTTGAGCGTTGGAGCCGTCTCCAGCAGATGATGGCGCAGGCGAGGGTGAGGAAGGCTTCGTGGATGTCGTCGCGGATCTCCCAGCGGGTGCGTAGCCGGCGGAACCAGTGCAGCAGGGCGATGGTCTGCTCGACTACCCATCGTCGGGTGCCGAGGCCGGAGCCGTGGGCGACGCCGCGTCGGGCGATGACCGGGGTGATGCCCCTGTCGCGGAGCTGGCGGCGGTAGATGTCGTAGTCGTAACCCCGGTCGGCGTGGATCCGCTCGGGTCGCTGCCGGGGTCGACCGCGGATGCCCTTGATCCGGGGAACCTTGTCGATCAGGGGCAGTAGTTGGGTGACGTCGTGGCGGTTGCCGCCGGTCAGGGTCGCGGCGAGGGGGATGCCGCCCGCGTCGGTGATGACGTGGTGTTTCGAGCCTGGTTTGCGGCGGTCGACCGGGCTCGGGGCGGTTTTGGGCCCCCTTTGAGCGCCCGGATGTGGGAGCCGTCGATCACCGCCCGGGACGTGTCCAGTTGACCGGCGGCACGGAGCTTGCCCAGCAGGACCTCGTGCAGTCGTTGCCACACGCCGGCGTCGTTCCAGTCCCGTAGCCGACGCCAGCAGGTCATCCCCGACCCGAGCCCGAGCTCCTGGGGCAGATACTCCCACGGGATCCCCGTGTAGAGCACGAACAAGATCCCGCACAACACCTTGCGGTCATCCAGCGGCTTACGGCCCGGGAACCGGTGCCTGCGCGGCGGACGGGGCGGCAGCAACGGCTCGATCTCGGCCCACAGGTCGTCCGAGACGATCCACGGCGGCTGCTCACCTCGCCTCACGGCCGATCACTGTAGTTGATCGTCCACGAAGGACAGAACTACACGTCCGCGTAGATCATTCTGTTAGGAGTTCTTAAGCGCCCTTGCGGACGATGTCGATGATCCGGGCGCCGAGCGCGGGCGACAGCGGCGCCCTGGTGAACGCGCTCGGCGACATCGCCGTCGTGCTCCGCGACGCCGACCCCGCCGACAAGGCCGAGGTGTACCGGCAACTCGGACTCCGGCTCACCCACCGGCCTGAAACGCAAACGGTGCGCGCTGAAGTGGATCTCAGCGCGCACCGTGGGGCAATGGTTTGTGTCCGAGGGGGGACTTGAACCCCCACGCCCTATACGGGCACTAGCACCTCAAGCTAGCGCGTCTGCCATTCCGCCA
>NZ_JAEVHN010000048.1:0-20121 GCF_016803375.1 Micromonospora sp. 4G55 | reverse complement strand
GTGCCGCCACCGTGCCGGGACCGGTGCCACGTCGAGCACCCGCATGCCGGCCCCGGCGCCCGCCGCGTCCAGAAGCGCCCCCGCCGGGTACGCGCAGAGCCGGGCGAAAGTGCGCTGGTACGCCGCCGCGCGCCCCGCCCAGCGTTCCCGTTCGTGATCGTCGAAATCGATCCCCGTCATGGGGGCGCAGCTTAGCGTTCCGGGTCTACCGTGGAGTGATGACGATGACCTGGGTGATACTCGGGGCGCTCGGCGCAGTCCTGGCCGCGGTGGTCGGTTGGGTCGCCTGGCGGGACCGGGAGCGGACAGCCTCCGCGGAGAACCGGATGGCCGGGCAGGCTGCGCTTGCGGAGCAGCAGCGATACGAAGCAGCCCGGCACGCCACCCAGGGCCACGTCACCCATCGCGGCCACAATTCCGGATCCTGGTAGGCGGGCACCGCGCCACCACGACGGGTACGCTCCGGCGCCGGCATCGTCAGCTCCACCTGGACCCGGTCGGGCGTGGGCGCTACTCCTCCTGCGGGACAGCTGAGTCCCGGTCGTCCGCCTGTGGTCCCGGCGGTCGTCGGCCGGCATGATCAATCCACGGTCGGGGTACACCGACGGCATCGGCCGCGACGCCTGGGAGGGCAACTGTGACGGCACGCTCGGGATCGCAGTCGCGCGGCTCGCTCGCCGCGGCGGTGGTGGCGCTGGTGGTGGCGGCCGGTTGCGCCGTCGGCGGGGTGGGGGAGAGCGGCTCGCAGGAGCCCCGGGAACCGGCACCCAGGCAGTCCGGGCAGGCCGCCTCGCCGGGCCCGCAGACCACACGGGCCGACGGCACCACCAGCGTCGAGGAGTTCAAGACCGACATCGGCGACGCGGTGAACATCGCCGAGGACTACTGGGGCGCCCAGTTCAAGGCCTCCGGCCAGCAGTTCCGCCCGATCCGCCGGATCGTCCCCTACCAGCGCGAGGGGGAGGTCGCCTGCGGCGGCCAGGCGCTGCCGCGCAACAACGCCGTCTACTGCTCCCAGGGTGACTTCATCGCCTACGACGTCAACTGGTCGGTGGCCGCGTTCCGCCAGGTCGGCGACGCGTTCGTGTTCTACCTGCTCGGCCACGAGTACGCCCACGGCATCCAGGTACGCCTCGGCATCCGCTACAACTTCACCATCCAGCAGGAGTTGCAGGCCGACTGCATGGCCGGGGCGTACCTGGGTGACTCGGTCCGCTCGGGCGTGCTGACGTTGGACACGGGCGACCTCGACGAGTTCCGCGAGGGGCTGCTCGCCGTCGGTGACGACCCCGACCAGCCGTGGTTCGCGGAGGGCTCGCACGGCACCGCCGAGCAGCGCACCGACTCGTTCTTCCGCGGCTACGAGAACTCCCTGGACGCCTGCGACCTCGGCTGAGCGGGATCGTCCAGGTCACCTTCCGCGGGGAGGGCGGCGGGCCGCCCGGGCCGGGCTGAGAGGATCGCCCCGACACCATCCCGGCCGGAGGAGGCCCCCGCTGAGCAGCCCACACCCCGCCGCCGTGCTATTCGACATGGACGGCACCCTGGTCGACAGCGAGAAGCTGTGGGACGTCGCGCTGCGCGAGCTGGCGGCCGAGTACGGCGGCACGCTCTCCGACGGCGCCCGCCGCGCGGTGATCGGCACAAGCATGGCCGAGTCGATGCGGATCGTGCACGACGACCTCGGCCAACCGGAGCGGGACCCGCAGACCAGCATCGACTGGATCAACGCCCGCATCCTGGAGCTGTTCCGCACCGGGCTGCGCTGGCGGCCCGGCGCGCTGACCCTGCTCCGGGCGGTACGCGCCGCCGGCATCCCCACCGCGCTGGTGACCTCCAGCGGGCGACCGCTGGTCGAGGTGGCCCTGGACACCCTCGGGCGGGACAGCTTCGACGCGGTGGTCTGCGGTGACGAGGTGGACCTGGCCAAGCCGCACCCGGAGCCGTACCTGACGGCGGCGCGGCTGCTGGACGTGCCGATCGGCCGGTGCGTGGCGATCGAGGACTCGCCGACCGGGGTGGCCAGCGCGCTCGCCGCCGGCGCGGCGGTGCTGGCGGTGCCCGCGGAGGTGCCGATCGCGCCGATCGACGGCGTACACCAGGTGGAGAGCCTGACCGCGGCGGACCTGGAGCTGCTGGCCGCGCTGCTCGGCGAACCGCCGGCCTGAACCACGCGCGAAGGGGCCCCGCCGACCGGCGGGGCCCCTTCGTCTCTCCCTGCTGAGGATCAGTCGTGGGCGATGGCGCCCAGCACGTTGATCCGCGCGGCGCGCACCGCGGGCAGCACCGCGGCGATCACCCCGATGATCGCGGCCAGCCCGAGGAAGATCCCCATCTGACCCCACGGCAGGATCAGATCGGTGATGCCCTCGTCCTTGAGCGCCTCGACCACCGCCGCGCCGAGCCCGGTGCCGACCGCCACGCCGAGCAGCGCGCCGAAGACCGAGATCACCACCGCCTCGACGGTGATCATCCGCATGGTCTGCGCCCGGCGCAGCCCGATCGCCCGCAGCAGGCCCAGCTCGCGGGTCCGCTCCAGCACCGACAGGGCCAGGGTGTTGATGATGCCCAGCACCGCGATCACGATGGCCAGCGCCAGCAGGATCTGGATCATCCGCAGCGGAGTGTCCAGCTGGCTGGTCTGCTGCTCGATGAAGGCGGCCCGGTCGGCCACCGACACCTCGGGGCTGTCGGCGAGCAGCGTCTCGACCTGCGGCTGCACGTCGGCGACCCGGGCGCCGGGGGCGAGCTGCAGGAAGCCCTGGATCGGCTGCGGGATGGCGAAGTCCCGCGCCGCCTGCGGCGGCAGCACCACCGGGTTGGTCAGCTGCGAGCTCTCGTAGATGCCGCTGACCGTGTACGTGCGGGCCTCGCCCCGGGACAGCTGGACGGTGACCTTCGAGCCGACCGACACGTTGCGGGACTTCGCGGTGTCCGAGCTGAACAGCATCTGATCCGGCGCCAGCCGGCTGATGTCACCGGCGGTGGCCTTCGCCCCGAAGATCCGCTCCAGCGAGGCGACGTTGCTCGACGCCGCCACCCAGGTGCGCTCGCCGTTGACCACCGCCATGTCGCCGTACTCGCCGTCGACCATCTGGACGCCCGGGATGCTGGCGGACTTCTCGAGCACCGCCGGGTCGAAGCTCGGCGGGCGGGGACCGCCCTGCACCCCGGAGATCACCAGCTCGGCCTTGATCTGGTCCTCGGCCAGCGCGCTGATGCTGCCCTTGGCCGAGTCGAGGATCACCGTCACGCCGGTGACCAGCGCGATGCCGACCATCAGCGCGGCCGCGGTGATCGCGGTGCGGCGCGGGTTACGGCCCGAGTTGAGCCGGCCCAGCTTGCCCGGCACCGACCAGGCGAACAGCGCCCCGAGCAGGGACACCACCGGCCGGCTGATCAGCGGGGTCAGCAGCGCCACCCCGATGAAGGCGAACAGCACGCCGCCGAGGATGGTGGCCAGGGTGTTGTCCCCGGCGTTGCCGCTGAGCCCCAGGAAGAGCAGCGTGCCGCCGATCCCCGTGACGATCGCGCCGGCCACCGTCACCTTGGTCAGCGGGCGGTCCGGGGTGGCCACGTCCTGCATCGCCGCGATCGGCGGGATCCGCGACGCCCGCAGCGCCGGCAGCAGCGCCGCCACCACGGTGATCACCAGACCCACCGAGAACGCGCCGATCACCGCGGCCGCCGGCACGCCGATGCCGGCCAGCGCCAGCCCGCCCGCCAGCTTGCCGAACAGGTACGCCAGCAGCGCGCCGACGCCGATGCCGGCGCCCAGTCCGAGCACGGAGGCGATCAGGCCCACCGCCACGGCCTCCAGCACCACCGAGCCGATGATCTGCCGGCCGCTGGCCCCGATGGCCCGCATCAGGGCCAGCTCCCGGGTGCGCTGCGCCACGATGATCGAGAAGGTGTTGAGGATGAGGAAGGTGCCGACCAGCAGCGCCACCGCGGCGAAGCCGAGCAGGATCTTGTTGAAAAAGGAGAGCCCCTCCTTCAGCCCTGCCGAGGCGTCGGCGGAGAGCTGCTCGCCGGTCTTGACCTCGAAGTCGCCGCCGACCGCGGCGGCGATGTCGTCGCGCAGCGCGGCCTCGCCGACCCCGTCGGCGGCCTTCACGCTGATGTTGGTGAACACGTCCGGCTCGCCGAGCATCAGCCGCTGCGCCACCGGGGTGGTGAAGGCGATCTCGTTGGCGCCGCCGAGGGAGTCCCGGTCACCGCTGTAACCGAAGACGCCCACCACGGTGAAGTCCTTCTTCGGCTCCAGGGTCAGCACGCCGACCCGGTCGCCGACCTTGACCTTCGCGGCCTGCGCCAGCGCCCCGTTGATCACGATCTCGTCGTCGGCGCGCGGCTCGCGGCCCTCGCGCAGCTTGACCAGGTCGCTCTCGCCCACCCAGTTCTGGCCGAGCTGCGGCGGCCCGAACGAGGTGACCACCTTGCCGTTGCTGCCGATCAGGCGGGCGCCGTCGGCGGCGACGATCCCGGTGGCCTCGGCCACCCCGCCGACCGTGCGGACCTTCTCCAGCGTCGCGGCCGGCATCGCCGCGGGCACCTGCTCACCCTCGGTCTCGCTGAGGGCGATCTTCGGCTTGGCGGAGACGTTGACGTCGACACCCTCGTACGCGTCGGCGAAGACGGCGTCGAACGAGCGGCCGAGCGTGTCGGTCAGCACGAACGCGCCGGAGACGAACATGACGCCCAGCACCACGGCCAGGCCGGAGAGGATGAGGCGTACCTTGCGTGCCAGCAGGCTCTTCCAGGTTGCGCGGAACATCAGCGCGCCACCTCGGCCGGCGTGTCGAGCTTCTTCATGGTGTCCAGCACGGTGTCGGCGGTCGGCTCGATCAGCTCCGAGACGATCTGCCCGTCGGCCAGGAAGATCACCCGGTCGGCGTACGCGGCGGCGGTCGGGTCGTGGGTCACCATCACGATGGTCTGGCCGTGCTGGCGTACCGAGTTGCGCAGGAAGTTCAGCACCTCCGCGCCGGAGCGGGAGTCGAGGTTGCCGGTCGGCTCGTCGGCGAAGATCACCTCGGGTCGGGCGACCAGCGCCCGGGCGCACGCCACCCGCTGCTGCTGACCGCCGGAGAGCTGCGCCGGGCGGTGCCCCAGCCGGTCCCGCAGGCCGACCGTGTCGATCACCGTGTCGTACCAGGCCTGCTCGGGCTTGCGGCCGGCGATGGAGAGCGGCAGCAGGATGTTCTCCTGGGCGGTCAGCGTCGGCAGCAGGTTGAACTGCTGGAAGATGAAACCGACCTTGTTCCGCCGCAGCTTGGTCAGCCCGGCGTCGCCGAGCCCGGTCACCGTCGTGTCGCCGATGTGCACCGTGCCCTTGGTGACCGAGTCCAGCCCCGCCAGGCAGTGCATCAGCGTCGACTTGCCCGAACCCGACGGGCCCATGATCGCCGTGTACCGGCCGCGCTCGAACTCGGCGCTCACCCCCCGCAGCGCGGCGACCTGCGCCTCGCCGCTGCCGTACACCTTCCACACGTCGCTGGCCCTGGCCGCGGCCTGCGCCTGCCGGCCTACCGTCGCCGTCACGTCATATACCTCTTCCGTCTGCCTGCGGTGTCCCCGCCGCCCCCGCTGGTCGGTGGGGCTGGTTCCATCCTCGGTGCCGCGCGCCCCGATTCCGTCCGACTCCCGGCGGAGCGGATGCGGATTTCGCACTGCGGGTCGGCCCCGACCCGGGATCAGGGTTGCCCCTGAGCCGACGACCGGTCGAACGCGTTTCCGCCCGCCGGGACGGCGCCGGAACCGACGCTAGAACCTGACGCCACGTCATGGTCAACCGCGCCGCGCCGTCTTTTGTGACGGTAGGTGACCACGGCAACCGGGCCGTCGCCCCACCGGCGGCTCCTTGAGTACGCCCCGTGACGTAGCCGGCTCAGGCCTTCGAGCGCACCAGCCCCGACTCGTACGCCAGCACCACCGCCTGCACCCGGTCGCGCAGCCCCAGCTTGGTCAGCACATGCCCGACGTGGGTCTTGATGGTGGTCTCGCTGACCGACAGCGTCACAGTTGCCACCGCCCAGCGGTCAGCGCCGCTCCGGGTGGGCGCGTCCCAGGGCGCCGGCCCGGCCCCACCGGCCGGGAATGCCGAGCAACTCGATCCGGCCCATGCCCGGGGGCACGGCCGGCCTGGTCACCAGGTGGTTCCCGCGGGGCTCCATGCCGAGCATGGTCCGCAGCAACAACAGGGAGCTGCCCGTGGACCACGCCTGTGGACTGCACGCCGTGGGGTACAACACGGGATACCGGGTCAGCGTCCGGTCGTATCCGCCGAAGGCCTCCGGCAGCCTGCCCTGGAAGTGGTGCGATGCGTCGATGATCCCCTCGGCGATGCGTCCCGCCTCGCGGGTGAAGCCGTAGCGGCGCAGCCCCCACGCGATGAACGCGTTGTCGAAGGGCCAGACGGTGCCGACGTGATAGCCGAGCGGGTTGTAGCGGCCCTCCCCCTCGGCGAGGGTGCGTACTCCCCAGCCGGAGAAGAGTCGGGGGCCGAGCAGGTGTTCGGCGATGCTGGCCGCGCGGGATTCCTCGACGATGCCGCTCCACAGCAGGTGCCCGATGTTGGAGGCCAGGGCGTCGACCTGGTGGCCGTCGCCGTCGAGGGCGAGGGCGTAGTACTCGCCCTCGGCGACCCAGAAGTCGCGGTTGAAGCGCTGTTTCAGGTCGGCCGCCTCGCGTTCGAGCCGGTCGGCGTAGTCGGGGTCGTTCCAGAACTCTCGGGCCAGCCGGGCGCCGCGGATCTTGGCGTCATAGGCGTAGCCCTGCAGCTCACAGGTCGCCCGGGGCAGCGCGGGCAGGGTGCCGTCCCGGAAGGAGATGGCGTCCCAGGAGTCCTTCCAGCACTGGTTCTCCAACCCGTTGCGCTCGTTGCGGCGCTGGTACCAGACGTAGCCGTCGCCCATGAGGTCGCCGTACTCGTCGATCCAGTGCAGCGCGGCTCTCGCGGACCGCTCCAGCAGTCGCACCGTGGTGGCGTCTCCGGTCCACCGTTCGTACTCGTCGAGCAGGATCACGGACAGCGGGGTGGAGTCGGCGCTGCCGTAGTACGGCGAGTGGGGCTGCTCCTCGAAGCCGATCGTCTCCCCGTACCGCAGTTCGTGCAGCATCTTCCCCGGCTCCTCCTCGCGGAAGTCGTCGAGGACGACGCCCTGCAACAGCGCCAGCAGGCGCAGCGTCGTGAGCGCCAGTTCCGGCACGAACGGCAGCGCCTGCAGGCTGGTGAAGATGCTGTCCCGGCCGAAGATCGCCATGAACCACGGCAGGCCGGCGGCGGGCAGGGCCTGTCCGCCGCCGGTGAGCGGCATGAAGCGCAGCGCGGCGAGATCGGCCAGGCTGCGCCGGTAGGTCATCGCCAACGTGGGGGAGTCGCAGGTCAGACGGGGGGCCTCCGCGAGCCAACGGTCCAGGTCCTGCCGCAACTGCCGGCGGCCCCGAGCGGGCGAGCCCTGCAGACTCTCCCGAAGATCACGTCCGTCCACGCCCAGTGCCCGCACGTGGATGTCGGTGACCCACTCGCCGTGCGGTTCGAGCCGGACGTCGTACGTCAACCCCCGCTCGTCGATCTGCGCCGGCTCGGTGGAGGAGATCGACGTCTCCCGGTGGAACGTCTCTCGCCGATAGCCGAGCCGCAGGCACCCGTCCTCGATCCGGGCGTAGTGCCGGCCCTTCTTGTTGCGCACGTCCTTGATCTCGAAAAGGTCGGCGAAGTCGCTCTCGATGTCGATCCGGATCCGCAGGTCGACGGGCCCGGGTTCGTGGTTGATCACGGTCAGCCGCTCGTTGAAGCTCTCGCCGAGCGAGCGCTCGCGAATGGCCGACACGCTGATGTCCACCAGCGGAGTCAGGACGGTCGGGACGATGAAGAATCGACTCTCGAAGTAGTCGACCTCCTCAACGGTGAGCGCGTTGACCCGTTCACCGTTGATGGAGAGGATCCATTTCGACAGAAACCGGGTGTCGAACGAGAAAAAGCCGGTCGGGATGGCCGGCGACGCGTCGATGTCGCCGGTCTCCTCACTGACCACGAACGTGTTGCCGTCCAGCAGTCGAACGAGTCCGTCGCTCATGCCGGTCCGCTCTTCCGGTGGGCGAACTCCCGTGGGTGCTGCGCGCCGGGTGGCCCCGGCATCACCCGCTGGAGTAAACGGGCAAGCCGCACGTCACCTTCGGCCCTGAGTTCGTTACGCACCCACGCCGCGTAGATGTGCGACCTGCCGGTGACGATCCGGTCGAAGGCCGCTCGGCTGCCCCTGAGCACGCAGTCGGCCCCGCTCTCCTCCCGCGAGACGTGGACATCGCCGCGTCTGATCACCAGCAACCAGTGGTCGACCTCGTGGTCCTGTTCGAGGTCGAACCGGATGCTGCCGACGGCGTCCTCAAGGAGGGGTTCGTGGCCCCGCCGGTCGAGCGCGTCGAAGAAGTTCGCGGTGGGATTCGACATGAGCCTCCTCCGGTAGGTCCCCCGAGCCCGGACGAGCAGCCACCCTCACGATGACCGGTGGCGGCGGATCGCCGCATCACCCGCACCGGATGAAACGTCAGTGCCTGCGTGGGTGGCCCGGCGATCTCATCCGGTCCGGGTGAGGTCAGGGCACCGCAATCTGAGCGAGGCTGCACCCTGGTCGCGATTCTTCTGCAGGGGTGGTGCCATGTCGGAGACGACCCGGAAATTCTTCGACGCGCTCGAACGACACGGCCACGAACGCGTGCTGAAGAAGACGAACGGCACCATCCGATTCGACCTGGAACACGACCAGGAGGTCGACCACTGGTTCGTGGAGATCCGCGGGGGCGCCGTTCGCGTGTCACAACGGGACGGCGACGCCGATGCGGTCATCCGTACCGACCGTGCCTTCTTCGATCGCATGGTCCGTGGCGAGGCCAAACCGCTCCCGGCGTGGATAAGGAACGAGATAACGAGCGAGGGAAAGTTCCGGTTCATCGTCCTGCTGGAGCGGCTCTTCGCACCTCCGCCAGGGGCGCGACATCCGCGCGACCTCGTGCGTGACCGTGGGGGGCGCGGATGAAGACGGACCTCGTCAGGATCCTCGACGGCAACATCTTCGTGCTGAGCGACGGCAGTGGGGACCTGGAGGCGAAGCCCACCGTGCCGTGCGGGTTCTACTCGTACGACACCCGGTTCCTGTCCCTGTGGCGGCTGACCCTCAACGGTGAACGGCTGAGCCCGCTCGCCCGCGACGACCCGTCCTACTTCGAGGTGCGCTTCTTCCTGGTGCCCGGCGAACCCACCCACTACGTCGACGCGAAGGTGTCGGTGATCCGGGAGCGGTCGGTGGCCGGTAGCTTCGAGGAGCAGCTGACGGTGCTCAACCACTCCCGCGAACCGGCCGAGATCACCGTCCACGTGGAGGCGGACTCCGACTTCATGCCGCTGATCGTGGCGGCACAGGGACGTACGCCGAAGGGTCGGCTGTACCGGCGCGTCGAGAACGGCCGGCTGCATCTCGGCTACCAGCGGGACGCGTTCCGCCGGGAGACGGTCATCTCCTCCACCACCGAGCCGGCGCAGGTCGACGAACGGGGGCTGACGTACCAGATCCGGATCGAACCGCACGGCCAGTGGACCACGACGCTGCACGTCCGAGGCCTGGTGCTGCGCCCGGACGGTGAGGACGTCCGGGAGCATCTCCATCCCGGCCGCCGCCGGCGGGACAGATTCCGGCTCGAGCGGAACCTCCAACAGTGGCTCGGCACGGCTCCGCAGCTGAACTGCGACTGGGAGCCACTGGAGCGGACGTACCGGCAGTGCCTCGTCGATCTCGCCGCGCTGGGGTACTCGCCGCTGACGCTACCGGCCGAGGCGCTGCCCGCGGCAGGTCTGCCGTGGAGCGCGACCCTCGCCGGCCGGGAACCCATCTTCGCCAGCCTGCAGGCGTTGCCGTTCGCACCGGACCTCGCCCGCGCCGCCCTGCACATGCTCGGCATCGACCAGGGCGCGGTGCTCGACGACTTCCGGGACGAGGAGCCGGGCAAGATCCTGCGGGAGTTCCGCTACGGGGAACTGGTCGCGTTCGAGGAACGCCCGCAGGCCCCCTACTACGGGGCCGCCGACGTGACCCCGCTGTACGTGGTTCTGCTCGACGAGTACGAGCGGTGGACCGGAGACGCCGATACGGTGCGGGAGTTCGAGGACGAGGCGCGGGCGGCCCTGCACTGGATCGACGAGTACGGCGACATCATGGGCGACGGCTACGTCTGGTACCAGCGCCGCAACGAACAGACCGGGCTGGAGAACCAGTGCTGGAAGGAATCCCGCGGTTTCCTGTGGTCCCTCGGGGTCGCGCCCGCCGCCATCCCGGCCGAGCTGCACGCCCAGGCTGGCCTCTACCGCAGCATCCTGGCCGAGCGTCGGATGCTGATCCTGCTCGACAACTGCCGCGACTGGGACCAGATCCGGCACCTGCTGCCCGGCACCGGCGGCAGTCTCGTCATCGCCACTAGCCGCCGCCGGATCACCGGTGTGGCCGGTCAGGCGGGCGCCCACCCGCTGCACCTCGACCTGCTCACCCACGCCGAGGCCCGCGAGCTGCTCACCCGCCGGCTCGGCGACGAGGCGGCCGCCGACCCGGCCGCCGTCGACGAGATCATCGCGCGGTGCGGTCGGCTGCCGCTGGCCCTGGCGCTGGTGGCCACCCGCAGCGTCGGCCGGCCCGGGCTCAGCCTGCCCGCGGTCGCCGGCGAGCTGGCCGAGGCCGACGGTCGGCTGGCCGGCTTCGGGGACACCCACGCCGACCTGGAGGCGATCTTCTCCTGGTCCTACCGGGCCCTGACTCCCGAGCAGCCCGGCTCTTCCGGCTGCTGCCCCTGCACCCGGGCGGGGAGCTGAGCGCGGAAGCGGCGGCCGCCCTGGGCGGCCTGTCCCTGCGCTCCGCCCGCGGCCTGCTCGCCGAGCTCGGTTCGCAGCTGCTGGTCCAGCCCGGCGACGGCCGGTGGCGGATGCACGATCTGCTGCGCGCCTATGCCGTGGAGCTCGGGGAGGAGCACGACGACGCGGCCGAGCGGGACGCTGCCATCGAGCGGGTCTACGACTATTACCAGCTCAGTGCGTACGCGGCGCATCTGCCGTTGCAGCCGCAGGTGCCGCTGCCGGAGCCGAAGCCGTCCGAGCACGGGGTCACCGGGCGCGGCTTCGTCGGCCGGGCCGACGCGATGGCCTGGTTCGCCGCCGAGCAGCGGGTGCTGACCACCATCGTCGCGCGGGCCAAGGAGCGCGGCCGGCCCGGCACGGCCTGGCAGATCGCGTTGGCCCTGCAGAACTTCTTCCAGGACACCGGGCAGTTCCGGCAGTGGGCGGCGACGATGGCCACCGGCCTCGCCGCGACCGGCGACGACCCCGCCGCCCAGGCCCTGCTGCACCGGAGCCTCGCCGGCGCCTGCTACTTCCTGGCCGATCTGGACCGCGGGCTGTCGCACCTGCAGCACGCCCGGGCGCTCTTCGAGCGGCTCGGCCGGCGCAACGAGCAGGGCCACGCGGAGAACAACATCGCCGAGATCCGGCTGGACCAGCGGCGCTACCACGAGGCGATCCGGCATGCGGAGGCCGCGCGGGCGCTCTTTCGCGCCGAAGGCAACGTGCGGGGCGCCACCAACGCCCTGCTCGTCATCGCGCGGGCACAGGGCTGGCTCGGCCGGCACGTTGAGGCGCTGGGCATGTTCGTCGAGGCGCGGCGACAGTTCGAGGCCCTCGGTGACCTGCACGGGATGGGCACCACCCAGGCCTGGCTGGCGCACACGTACTCGATGATCGACGACGTGCCGCACGCGATGGCCACCTGGCAGCAGGCGATCGACATCTTCCGCGACGCCCGGGCCACCCACCACACCGCGGAGGTGTTGGTCTCCATCGGCGACTTCCACTCCGCCAACGGCGACCCGACACTGGCCGGGCAGGCCTGGAGCGAGGCCCTCGCCGAGCTCGACGGGACGGACTCGCCGATGGCCCGGCGGATCCGCGACCGGCTGCTCTGGCACCGGTGACCCGGACGCGGCGCCGGTGCGGCGCGCGTCCGGGGCCCACCGTCAGTACTGGTAGGCGCGGATGATGGTCTGCTTGACCGTGTTACCGCTGGTGTCCGTCGCGGCGGCCCGCAGCGAGACGAAGCCGGTGCCGGCCGGGTTGTACACCCGGACGACCGCCTTCTCGCCGGACCGCTGCACGGTCAGCTGCTGCCAGGTCTTGCCGTCGTCGAAGGACGCGTCGACGGTCAAGCTGCTGGTCTGGCCCGGCGCCGCCCCGACCTGACGGTCGAGCGAGATCGGGATCTCGAACAGCCGGTTGGCCGGCGCCCGGTTGTTGATGTTGAGCTCCGGAGTGAACCGGATCGCCGTCATCGGCAGCTTCACCAGTTCGCCGTCGCCCACGTGCCCGGACTTGAAGGTCCACTCCGCGTCGACCACCGTCGACAGGGTGAACGCCGGGTCGCTGCGGAAGGTCGCGGCCAGCCGGTAGTCACCCGTCTCCGCAGGCACGTTCCACACCCAGGGCGTCTCGTTCCGGTCGCCGACCTTGACCCCGTTGCGGTAGAGGTTCACCTGCACGCTGCCGCCGCGAACGTGTCGGAAGCCCATGTGCCCGGTGCCGTCGCCGTGCAGCGGCCCCGGCCCGCCGATCAGGTCGCCCCAGTAGCGGGTGGCGAACTGCTGGCCGAAGTTCGGCTCCGGGAAGACCGGCCCGGCCACCGCGTTGGCCCACTTCACCGTGTACGTGCGCCCGGGCTGGAAGCTGGTCCACGCCGACTCGTAGTACGTGTACCTCGGCTGGGCCGAGGTCGACTTCCACACCGCCTGCTTGTCCTGGTTGTAGTACTCCGTGATGATGCTCGGCGCGTCGTAGGTGAAGCTCGGCGGGATATTGCGCTCGTCGCGGTAGATCGGCGAGTTGCCGGGCGTGTGCGCCACCGCGGTCCGGGCAACCGGCACGCCGGCCACGTCCGCGCTGATCTGCGAGCGGACCGTGGCGAAGTCGTCCGCGCGCAGATCGCGGGTCAGCCCGGTCATCATCTTCTCCGGCTCGTACAGGTAGACCCGGTAGGCGTACGGGCTGTTGTGCAGGCTGCGCTGGCGCACCTGGCCCCACATCCCGTTGACGTAGGAGACGAAGCCGGCCGTCTCGCCGGCCCCGATCTGCGCCGTTCGCAGGTGGTCGAAGGGGATGCCCATCAGTACGCCGAACGGGTCGTTGCTGCCCCAGATCTGCGGCTGCTCGAGCCGGATCGTCCAGCCCAACTCCTGATGAATCGCGGTGGCCTTCGGGTTCGGCACCGACACCGCGATCGGCTTCGCCAGGCGGGCGTCCATGGTGAGCGCCTGGTCCGTGGTCAGGTCGAGGCTCGGGCGCATCAGCGAAGCGACGTCCGGGAGGTACGGGTCGCCGGTCAACAGATAGGTCTGAACCAGGTAACGGCCCGGACGGATCCGGTGCCTGGTGACCGCGGGGTTGTCGAAGACCAGGATGGTCTGCCGATCCAGATCGGTCAGGAGGGTCACCCAGCCCTGCTCGGCCGTGGGCGCTCCGCCGTCCGGCCCGACGAGCTTCAGGGTCAGCTCGCTGCGGGCGATGTCGAGCGCGACCGGGGTCTGCACCTGCACGCCGCCGCCGGCGGCGGTAACCTCACCGCCGAAGTAGCGGTCGGCAGGTCGCGCCGGCCTGCACGCCGACGGTCACGGTGGCCGTGCCGCCGGCCGGGACCGTCACCGAGGAGGCGCTGAGGCTGAACAGGCCGGCCGGCGCCGGGGCGCCGTCGGCGTCCTTGGCGTCGAGGGACACCGCCAGGGTGAGGGCGGAGGAGCCGCTGTTCGCGTACGTGATCGTGCGTTGCTGCGCGGTGGCGGTCCGCTCGAAGGCGACGCTGACCGGGCTCGCCGTGACAGTCTGCTGGATCGCCCGGCCGACGTTGAGGAAGCCGGCACCCTGCTCGTAGACGCCGATGGCGGCGTTCGGCTGGGCGGCTGCCATCAGCGTGGACTTGATCTGCTCAGGCGTCCAGTCCGGGTGCTGCTGGGCCAGGATCGCCGCCGCGCCGGCCACGTGCGGAGTGGCCATCGAGGTGCCGTTGAGGCTGGTGTACTGCGGGTTCTCGGAGTCCGGCTCCATGCCGGAGGTCGAGCTGCGGGCGGCGAGGATGCCGACGCCGGGCGCGGTGATGTCCGGCTTGATGCCGGCGTCGCCCGTGCGCGGACCACGGCTCGAGAACGAGGCCAGCCAGCCCGTCTTGGTCACGGCGCCCACGGTCAGCGCCTCGGTCACGCTGCCGGGCGAGTTCACCGTGGACTCGCCGGCCTCGCCGCTGTTGCCCGCGGCGACGACGAAGAGGACGCCGTAGCGGTGGGTGAGGTCGGCCATGGCCGCCTCGATCGGGTCGGTCTCCGGGCTGTCCGGTCCGCCGAGGCTCATGTTGGCGACCTTGACGCCCTGCTCCGCCACCCAGGTCATGCCGGCCACGATCGCCGACTCCGGGCAGCCCTGCTCCACGCAGACCTTGGCGCTGTAGAGGCTCGCGCCGGGCGCCATGCCCTTGAATCGGCCCTGCGACGCTGCCGCGCTGCCGGCGATGGTGGAGGCGACGTGGGTGCCGTGGCCGACCCGGTCGAGGGTGTCCGGGTCGGCGGTGAAGTTCGCCGCAGCGGCGACATGGCCGGCCAGGTCGGGGTGGGTCTGGTCGACGCCGGTGTCGATCACGCCGACCTTCACCCCCGTTCCCGTCCAGCCGGCCTTCCAGGCCTCCGGCGCGCCGGTCAGCGGGACGCTGACGTCGAGGGTCGGCTGGCGCAGACCGTCGAGCCAGATCTTGTCGAACCCGGCCCGCAGCTGCCGCTCGGCGCCACTCCCGGCGGACGTGACGTTGTTCCAGAAGGACACCGCGTCCGTGCGGCTCTCGGCGACAGCGCTCGCCCCGGAGAGCTTCCGGGTGGTCCGGGCGCCGGCGAGGCCGGCGGGGGCGTCGCCGCTGTGCTTGACGATGAGCGGCAGGGTGGCCCGGGTGTCGTCGTAACCGAAGCCCACCAGCGTCGAGACGTCGAAGAGCCGCGCGTCGAGCTTGCCCCGGTTGAGCAGGCCGACGGCGTCGGCGGGGATGACCCGCACGTCCTTGCCGGCGCTGTGGGTGATGAACGGAATCCGTTCCCGTCCCTTGCCCGGCACGACGTCGACGGCGGTCTGGCCGTTCACGGTGCTGACGTGGACGGTGTCGCCGGTGAGCAGAGTGACCGTCCGGGGCTTGGCCGCGACCTTGGGTGTGGTCGCCGGCTGCGCGGCCGTGGGCTGCGCCGATGCCGGCGCACCCCCCGGAGCCACCGCCGAGACGCCGAGCACCAGCAGTGCCAGCGCCGATATCTTGTGAACTGAACGCATCATTCTCCCTGGATGAACGCGAGAGGTATCCGGGTGCTCCGGACGTGATCGGCGGGTGAAAGTTCATCCGGAGTGACCTGGATCACAGCCGGCCCGGTCCCGCGGGCATCCCGATTCGCGCCAACCGGCACCCCGACCGGCCCTACCCTGTAGCTCAGGCGAGGCCGTCGACCACCGCGCTGTCAGCGCATCGAGCCCGCTCGGCAGGCGGGTGCGGTCGGGCGGATCACCAGGCTCGACCACTCATCGAGGCGCTTGTCGCGCGGGCCGGTCATGTCCTGCGTCGTCAGGTAGGGCCGGCGATCCCGCGTCTGATTGTCGCGCCCGCTGCGCCTCACACCGGGTCTGAGACAGGAGCGCACCATGCGGGTGGCGGTCGCCGGCGCATCCGGCAACATCGGGTCCCTCACCGTGGCGGCCCTGCAACGCCACGGGCACGACCCGGTACCCATCAGCCGGTCGCACGGCGTCGACCTGCTGACCGGACGGGGACTGGACGAGGCCCTCAACGGCGTCGACGCTGTCATCGACGCGCTCAGCGCGCCACCCGCCGACCGCGAGGCCACGGCGACGTACTTCGCCACCACCACACAGAACCTGCTGAGAGCGGAGCAGCAGGCGGGGGTACGCCACCACGTGGTGCTCTCGATCGTCGAGGTACACCGCATCGCGGGAACCGCGCACTATTCGGGCAAGCGCGAGCAGGAGCGCCTGGTATCCACCGGACCGGTGCCGTGGACCATCGTGCCCGCCACCCAGTTCTTCGACTTCGCCGCGACGGTGACCAAGTGGACCGAACAGGATGGCATCGCCTACCTGGCGCCACTGCTCGTCCAGCCGATCGCGCCGGCCGACGTCGCCGAATTCCTGACAGTGGCCGCAGCTGGCCCACCGCAGGGACGCCATCCCGATGTGGCCGGCCCCGACCGTCACGACCTCGTGGACATGGCGCGCCGGACCCACCAGGCGATGGGACGGGTCATGAAGATTGTCCCCACCTGGGAGGCGATCCTCGGCGCGGACATGGCGGGAAACGTGCTGCTGCCGGGACCGGATGCCCGGATAGCGTCCACGACCTTCGACGACTGGCTCGCGGAGCAGCAACCGGAATGAGCAGGAGCCGGGTGGAGGGCTGGTGTGGATGATGCGTGCTGCAGTGCTTCGAGAGTTCGGTGTTCCGCTGCGAGTCGAGGAGATCGGCCAAGCCGTCGCCAGCTCGGGTCAGGTGCTCGTGCGTGTCGTGGCCAGTGGGGTGAACCCGCTCGACACGAAGATCCAGGCCGGGAAGGCCCCGCACGCGCGCGTCGAACTGCCGGCGGTGCTCGGTCTGGACCTGGCCGGCGTCGTCGTCGCGCTCGGCCCGGATGTGACCGGCTTCCAAGTGGGCGACGAGGTGTACGGGCTCACCGGCGGGGTGGGCGACCTGCAAGGCTCGCTGGCCGAGTACGCCGCCGTGGACGCCCGCCTGCTGGCGCGCAAGCCGCGGACGCTGTCGATGCGTGAGGCCGCCGCGCTGCCGCTGGCCGTGATCACCTGCTGGGAGGGGTTGATCGACCGGGCCGGGGTCCGCGCCGGGCAGAAGGTACTGGTCCACGGCGGCGCCGGCGGCGTCGGCCACGTCGGCGTCCAACTCGCCCGGGCCCGCGGCGCCGAGGTGTACGCGACGGGCGCACCGGCGAGCATGGGCGTGATCGAGAGTCTCGGTGCGGAGCCGATCGACTACACGTCGACCAGTGTCGAGGAGTACGTCGGCAGGTACACCGCGGGTGAAGGTTTCGACATCATCGCCGACAACGTCGGTGGTGCGACACTCGACGCCTCGTTCGCCGCGGTGCGTACCTATCACGGGCACGTCGTCAGCGCGCTGGGCTGGGGGTCGCACTCGCTCGCGCCGCTGTCGTTCCGCGGCGCGACCTACTCCGGGGTGTTCACCCTGCTGCCCATGCTCACCGGGCGCGGTCGTGAGCACCATGGCCAGATCCTGCGGGAGGCTGCGGCCCTGGCCGAGGCCGGCGCGCTGCGGCCACGACTGGACCCACGGCGGTTCACACTCGACACGGTCATGGACGCCCACGCGCTGGTTGCCGGCGCAGCCAGTGACGGCAAGGTCATCGTCGACATCGACGGCTGAGCGAGGCCGTGCACCGTGCAGGCCCTCCCTGCGCCGTGCACCCCGAAGCATTCGAGTGGTCACGTCCTCGCCGGCCGTGCGAGGAATCCGCTGCCGGATCCCGTCCACGAGGACCGGGCATCAAGGGCGGACCAGGTGGCCAGGGCCCCCGCCAGCACCGGCCGTTCGCTATCGTGCCCTCGTTCCGGCCGTCCGGCCGGTCACCACGGGGGAATCACCATGAGACACCGCACCACTCTGTTCACGCTGGGTCTGGCCGGCGTCCTGCTCGTCGCGGCTGGGTGCACCGGGTCGACGGAACCCACCCGGGCCGAGCCGACGGTCCGGGCCGGCAGCACCGCGCCGTCTCCGACGCCCGACACCGCGCGGGCCGAGTTGGTCGAGGCGTTGCAGCGGTCGCAGGGCGTCGCCCACCGGTACGCGGTGCGCGGCGAGCTGCCCGAGGGGGAGTCCGTCAAGGGCACCGGTGTCTTCGACCCGAAGGCGCGCCGTTTCCAGTCGACGATCGCGGTCACCGGCGGGAAGTACCCTTCGGCGGGCAGCCGGATCGTGATCGGGACCGACAGCTACGTACGGCCGTCCGACGAGAAGGACTGGGTGCACGTCGACCTGAAGCGGGTGAAGCGGGACGACCCCTTCCTGCGCTTCGACTGGGCCGACCCGACCGGCCTGAAGACGTTCACCTCGACGATCACCTCGGTGCGGCGGACCGGCCCGCACTCCTCGACCGGCCGCTTCGACCCGGACGGTAAGGACGTGGAGTCGTTTCTCCCCGTGGGCGCGCCGAGCCTCGTCTCGCTCGGTATGCCCCTGTCGCCGTTCACGATCACGACCGACGACCGGGGCTGGGTCACCTCGCTCACGGTGGAGCTCACTCCCAGCGAGGGCCCGAAGCTGACGATGACCACCACGATGAGCGGCCACGGGAAGCCACAGCAGATCAAGGCGCCGGCGCGGGCGGGGGAGGCCGCCGACTTCTACTACGGCAAGTGACGCGCAGCTCCTCAGCCGCCGGCGTGGCGGCGCCGTTCCCGGCGGGCCGCCAGGACGCTCCAGCCGATCGACACCGACAGGGTCAGCACCACCACCAGCAGGGTGAGCCAGAGCGGCAGCGTGCCCACCGGCGTCTCGGCCAGGATCAGCTTCGCCCCGGCGAACGCCAGCAGCACCGCCAACCCGTAACGCAGGTGGCCGAAGTGCCGCAGCAGTCCGGCCAGACAGAAGTAGAGGCTGCGCAGCCCCAGGACGGCGAACGCCGTCGCCGTCCAGACGAGGAAGGTGTTGGTGGTGATGGCCAGGATCGCCGCCACGGAGTCGATCGCGAAGACCACGTCGGTCGCCTCGATCGCCACCAGCGCCACCAGCAGCAGCGTTGCCCGCCGCCGGCCGTCGACCCGGACGGTGAACCGGTCGGCGTGGTAGCGCTGCTCGGTCGGCACCACCCGCCGGAAGAACCGGACCACGACGTTGCGGTCGGGGTCGACGTCGGGTTCGCCGCGCACCGCCAGCCGCCACCCGGTCCAGATCAGGAACGCCCCGAGCACGAACCCGGCGAAGGCCAACCGGTGCAGCAGTTCCGCCCCGGCGAAGATGAAGACCAGTCGGAACGCGAGTGCGCCGACCACACCCCAGAACAACACCTTGTGCTGGTACTGCTCGGGCACCCGGAAGTAGCCGAACAGCAGCGCGAAGACGAAGACGTTGTCGACGGAGAGCGCCTTCTCCAACAGGTAGCCGGAGTAGTACGCGACCGCCGGCTCGCCGCCCCACCCCACCCAGACGATCAGGCCGAAGGCCAGTCCGGCGGCGATCCAGACGCCGCTCCAGATCAGCGCTTCCCGCAGCTCGATCACGTGGTTGTCGCGGTGGGAGAGCACGTCCACCGCGAGCATGACGGCGATGACGGCCCCGATCGCGGCCCAGGCCCAGAGCGGAGCCGGGAACATGCCCGGGTCCATCAGACGCCCTCCGCATCCACCAGAGGAATCGACGGCGGCTGTCGCCGCCGTGCAGCCGGATCAGGCAAGCGGCTACCGTGCGAGCGGAGCGGTCAGCTGGTGTTCCGTTGCCGCGGCGCAACGTCGCTGAGCTTAGCCAGCGATCATGGCGCATCGCTGTCTGCTCGGTGGGCGTCACCCGTCCGGGGTCGGCCCGCCGCTGATGTCACGAGCCGGCAGCCGGCGTCCGTCAGTCGGGCAGGCCGGTGCAGGCCGCGCCGTCGATGGTGCAGGCCGTGGGGGTCGAGCTGATCGGCGCGCCGCTGACCCGGAAGCTGACCAGGACCGAGCTGCCGGCCGCCACCTCTGCGGTCGTCTCGTCCGGCACGAAGGTCCAGGTCGCGCCCGCGCGGGTGACTCGGGCGCCGCTGACCGAGGAGATTTCGAGGGATTCCCGAGGCAGGGTGATGACCAGGGTCCAGTTCGTCACCCTCGTCCGACCGGCGTTGCTGATGGTCACGTCGGCGCCGTAGCTGAGCAGGGCGCGCTCCTCGATGGCGAAGGCGGCGCGCAACGCGGCCGGGGTGCTCGACCCGCCGCCGCTGACGGGGTGCGCGCGGAGGGCGTGGTGGCCTGCTGGGCCGCCGCGGCCGACCGCGGGTCCGCCG
>NZ_JAEVHN010000047.1:0-20262 GCF_016803375.1 Micromonospora sp. 4G55 | reverse complement strand
CGCCGGGCGCGGGGGTGGGAATCAGTAGGGGTTGCCGGTGGCCGGGGCGGCGGGCCTTGAGGAGGCCGGCGGGGCGGCCGGGGAGGTCGGGGGCGGTGGACATGGGTGGGGCGGTCGTTCCGGCGTGGGCGGCCATGCCGGCGAAGAGGTCCTTCAGGGCGGTGACGGCGTCCACCCTCGGGTGCCAGCCGAGTTCGGTCTCGGCGCGCTCGCTGGACATCAGCGGCGCGTTCAGGGCCAGCTCCACCCAGCCGACGTCGACCGGTTGCAGCCGGAACCGCCAGCTCAGCGCGGCGGCGGCGCGCAGCACCGGGGCGGCCACCGGGATCGTCCAGCCCTTGAAGTGCCGGGCCACCAGCTCCGGACTGAGCACCGGGTCCGCGGCGACGTTGAAGGCGCCGCGCGCGTCACCCAGAACCGCCCTGGCGTACGCGTCGGCGACGTCGTCCGCGTGCACCGCCTGCATCCGCAGCCGGCGGTTCGCGGGTACGACCGGGATGCGCCCGAAGCGCAGCAGCCGGACCGGGGCGAGCGGCCCGAGGAAGTACCGGGCGATCTCGGTGCCCGCGTCGCGCTGGAAGGTCAGCCCGGGCCGCAGCCGCACCACTCGCAGCGTCGGGTGCTCGGATTCGACGCCGTCGAGCATCGCCTCCACCTCGGCCTTGTCCCGGCTGTACGACGATCCGGGCACCCCGGTCGCGGGCCACCGCTCGCTGATCGGGTGGTCCTTCGGGCCGGGCGCGTACGTGCCGACCGACGAGGCGTACACCAGGCTGGGAACGCCGGCCCGGACGACGGCGTCGATCACCGCGCGGCTGCCGCCGACGTTGGTCCGGTAGAGCGTGCGCTGGTCGTGGCTGGGCTGGATCTGCCAGGCCAGGTGCACGACGGCGTCGGTCCCGGCGAAGAGCGCGGCGAGCTTCCCGTCCGCGCCCGGCGCCCCGATGTCGCAGGAGTGCCACTCCACCCGGTCGTACGGCTCACCGGCGTCCGGGCCGGGCAGTCGCCGGGCCACGCCGACCAGTTCCAGCCCCGACTCCGGGCGCAGCCGGCGCAGCAGCGCCGTCCCCACGTTGCCGCTGGCACCCACGATGACAATCCGCATGCCGGCTGCCGTACCCGTTGAACCGGACTCCAACCCCCGCACCGGTCAGGGGCGGGGCGACTGGCGTACCCAGCTCTTCTCCTGCTTGCGGCGGCCCTGGGTGGCGGCCAGGCAGCGCGGGCAGATGAAGCCGACCGGGTCGGCCTCGGTGAGCACGTCGGTCGAGGTGTAGTCGAACGGCACGTGCGGGAAGCGGCGCAGCCGGGTGCGGCTGAGCTGGAGCCCGCAGACGGTGGAGTTCTGGCCGGGCTGCCACGCGTGCACCTCACCGCCCGGCACCCGTGCGCCGTCGGGGCCGGTCTCCTCGCTCGACGCCGCCACGGCCGGGGTGCTGCTGATCCTCATCCGGTCCCGATTCCCCGCTCCCGCCGTTTCAGACCCGCCGGGACACCAGCGCGGCCACCAGGCAGGCGAAGGCGGCGACGTTGGTGACCGTGCGGGCCAGGTTCCACCGCACCCAGGTCGCCTCGAAGCTCTCCCGCACCGCCGCCAGGTCGGCGATCCGGTCCACCGGCCCCGCCGCGTCCAGCCCGTCGTTGAGCGGCACGTTGCACCGCATGGTGATCAGCAGCGTCGCGCCGTAGAGCACCAGCGCGGCGATCGTCCAGGCCAGCACCCGGCCGCCGGCGGTGAGGTGCAGCGCCACCGCCAGGGCGATCAGCAGCACCGCGCCGAGGAAGGTTGCCAGGAACCAGCCGTTGAGAATGCGCCGGTTGATCGACTGCATGGTCCCGACGAAGGTCCGGTCGTCGACCGCGGCCAGGCCCGGCATGACCGAGCACGAGTACGCGAAGAAGAGCCCCGCCATGAGTCCGGTGACTCCGGTGGCGGTGGCGAGGGCGATCGTTCTCATGCCGGTCAGCCTCACCCGGTGCGCCCTCTGTTGACCATGGCCGAGAGGCTCGGGGGCATGCGTGGGCGTCTGGATGCGTGGGGCATCGACGTGCGGCCGGAAGCCGGAAGGCCTCGCCGGCCAAGGTCCGGTAGCCTGAGGGCTCGGGCCGCTAGCTCAATGGCAGAGCTGTGGACTTTTAATCCATAGGTTCAGGGTTCGAGTCCCTGGCGGCCCACCATTTACCGCCTCTGAGCTGCGGGAACGCTGAGAAGAGATCATCGGGCACAACCAGGGCACAAACTAGCGGGGATCATGGCCTTCGAGCGTGCCGAGCTGCTTGGCGGCAGCCTGGCGTAGGAGCTGCCCGACGACCCCGCGCGGACGGTCCTTCTTCGGCAACCAGTGGACGTAGGTCTCCAGGGTGATCCGCAGGTTTGCGTGCCTCAGCGCCTTCTGCACGTCCTGAGGCTCGAAGCCGTTGCTCATCAGCGCGGTGGCGAAGAAGTGCCGCAGGGAGTGGAAGGTGCCTTCCTTCGGCCAGCCGGCAGCCTCGCGCCAACCAGCCCACAACTCAGCCCAGCAGCGATCGTTGATGAGCTTTCCTCTGACTGAGGTGAACAGGAGCGACACCGGGCGTACGACCCGCTCGCCGGTGGTGATGTCCGGCAAGCGGGCGTGGCCTGCAAGATCGTCGTCGGATGCGCGTCGGCGAGTTTACGGACCACGGCGCTGTGAGGTCCCGGGCTGCTCCGCTCGCCGTCGGATGGCAAGCTCATGCCTCATGATCCATGACTTCGCTCAGGACTATCTGCACCGCCAGCTCAGGTCGAGACGTCAGGCGCTGATCTGGAAGCTCGGTGGGGACGCCGTGAGAAGTCCGGATCGCGTGGAGGTTCACCCGTGAGGGCGGTCATCGTCGCGGCCGCGGCCGCGTTCATCATCTCCCTGTTCGGCACGCCGGTGGCGATTCGCGTCTTCACCGCGCTCAAGGCAGGCCAGCCGATCCGATCCATCGGGCTCGCCAGCAACCAGGGCAAGAAGGGCACGCCCACGATGGGCGGCGTCGTCTTCATCGTGGCGACCGTCTTCGCCTACGTCGCCGGGCACATCGCCCTGACCACCCTGCCCGAGCGGCAGATCGCGCAGGAGGGCCCGACAATGACGGCCCTGGTGCTGCTCGGCTTGTTCGTCTTCTGTGGCGCGGTTGGCTTCTTCGACGACTTCCTCAAGGTGCGCCAGCGCAACTCCGACGGCCTGTCCGCCAAAGGCAAGCTGCTCGGCCAGGCGATCGTCAGCGCAGGTTTCGGCATCGCCGCGCTCTACGTGCCGAGCACCAACGGCCAGACCGTGGCCAGCGAGCACATCTCGCTCATCCGCGACATCAGCTGGCTCGACGTCGGCAAGATCGGCTCGGTCATGGTCATCGTCTTCGTGATTACGGCGATGTCGAACGGCGTGAACCTCACCGACGGCCTCGACGGCCTGGCCACCGGCGCGTCGATCCTGGTGCTCGGCGCGTACGCGCTGATCGGCTTCTGGCAGTACCGGCACTGGTGCGCCGACGACGCGTACGGCCGCGTGAACGACTACTGCTACCAGGTCCGGGATCCCCTGGAGATCGCCATAATCGCGGCGGCGGCGGCCGCCGCCTGCGTGGGCTTCCTGTGGTGGAACACGTCCCCGGCGCGGATCTTCATGGGTGACGTGGGCGCGCTCGGACTCGGCGGCCTGATCGGCGGGCTCGCGGTTGTAACCCGCACCACGCTGCTTTCGATCATGATCGGCGGGCTCTTCGTCATCATCACGACGACCTGGGTGATCCAGATCGTCTCGTTCCGGACCACCGGTAGACGCGTCTTCCGGATGGTGCCGTTGCACCACCACTTCGAGCTGGCCGGATGGAGCGAGGTCAATATTGTGGTCCGGTTTTGGATCGTGGCCGGCGTCTGCGTGGCGGTCGGCCTGGGCCTGTTCTACTCGGATTTTCTGGCGGTCGTTGGATAAGAGCCACGCGACAAGCCTTTGTCGCGCCACCGACGGTGATCGACCTGGCAGCCTGGTTCCCCACCCGGGTGCCAGCTGGTCATTCGAGCATGACAGCGGCCGTGAGCTACGCGGAATTTCGGGGTGGCTGTGACCGAAGCTGTTTGGGTACCTCTTGCCTCCGGCGTCCCCGCCCTCCGTCAGCAAGACGTCAGCGAGACGCGCAACAACGGCCGACAACCGCTGGCACAACACAGCAAGGTTCTTGACGCCAACGCCACCCGCCGGCACCTATCGGCAAGCGCCCAATCCATGGAGCCGCCTGAGCGGGGCAGAGCTACAGCGACTCCCCACAGCTGCGACAGGTGGACTCGCCGTCCTCATAGATCATGCCGCAGCAGTACTTGGCGTCGCCGTCGGTCCCGTCGTCGCCCCACTCGCAGCCGAGCTCCTGATGGACGGCCAGGCCCTGCGGGTAGCCAAAGTCGACGTCACAGCTGGGGCAGACGTACGAGGTCACGAACTCATCCTCTCAAAAAGAGACCAACCCGTAGCAGCGCGGCTGCTCGCGGGTGCGAGGAGGACAGTTACTCGGGGACGCCTTCATCGAAGTAGCCGCACTGGTCGTACTCGCATGTGGCCACATCGCAGTGGCCGTCCTTGTCCTCAATACGGAGGGTCAAGTTCCCACACTTTGGGCAGCCCCAGTAGTCGCTTACGTAGCCCACCATATCTCGACCTGATCGAGACACCTGGATGGTCCAGAGAACGAACACGCTCGCCCGTTTCGCTGGACCTACGAGGGCATCCCGCTCAAGGAGGCAGTCTGCCCCCCACGGACTTCCGCAGAGCAGCACTAGTGGGTCCGTCGGCGGGTTGCTTCCTGCCGGACCGCCTCAGTGAGGTCGCGCCAGGTTCCGGCCGAGGTCTTCAACATCCGTTCCACCATCGAACGGGCGGAGGCTTCGTCGCGGAAGTCGTGCGTGACCTCTTGTCCGCCGTCGCCACCGAGGCGGCCGCGGACTCGCCAGAGATGGCCGTCGGAGACCAGCCAAATGTCGCGAGATCTTGTCGGCGGCTGCGGGGTGGCGGCTGCGTCGATCGTTTGGGCGAGGGCCGTCAGAGTGGGTCGAGGCGGCGCTTGAGCAGGCAGAACTCGTTGCCTTCTGGATCGGCGAGGACGTGCCAGGACGCATCCGCAGGCTGACCGATGTCGACGAGTTTGGCCCCGGCGGCCAGGAGGCGCTCGAGCTCGGCGTCCTGATCGCGGTCGGTGGGGTTGACGTCGATGTGCAGCCGGGCATGCCCGTTCTTCGGCTCGTCGTTGCGGATGAGGAAGATCGTCGGCTGCGGGCCGCCGAACCCTTCGCGCGGGCCGATCTCGATGTAGACCTCCTCTTCGCGATCGAGCTCTACGAAGTCCAGGACCTCGCACCAGAACCGCGCCAGCGCCTCGGGGTCGCGGCACTTGAGCACGAGCTCACCGATACGGCATGCCATTGACGAAACCTACTCTCAGCATGGGAACTGCCGGGGCGGCCGCACGCGGATCTCATGGGCTCCCCGCAGTGAGAACAAGCTCGCGATCGTACCGGGCGAGGCGAGCGGGGCTCCACGCGCCGCCGTGCCCGGCCCGTGCCCGATGGAGCGGTCAGCAGGGGTCAACAGCGGCCTGTCGCATGACATCGACCGGTTTCTCCCGTGCTCGGCAGCCAAGTGACACGACCACTCAACGCCGTGATCAATCCGGTTCCCAAGCTGACAGTGCGGGTTCGATTCGCGTCACCTGCTCCACGCTCGAAAGTCCAGGCCGGATAGATATCTGGCGGTCTGGCATTCTGTGCGGATGCGACAGGTCACCGTGCTTGGCAGTTCGGGTGCCTTTCCCGAGCCGGGCCGTGCCTGTAGCGGTTTCGCGGTGGACTGGGACGGCTTCCGCTTGGTGCTTGACCTGGGCTACGCCACGCTGCCGCGGATGCTCAGGCACTGGCCAGATGGTGCAGTGGACGCTGTCGTCATCACTCATGAGCATCCTGACCACTGCATTGACCTGCACGGGCTGTTCCGGATGCGGTTCTATGGTGAGCCTGGGCGGCCACGACTGCCGTTGTACTGCCCGCCAGGGGTGCTCGACCGGATCAGCGGCCTGGAGCCCGACGTCGACCTACATGCAGTCTTCGACATGCACCTGCTGCCCGGCAGCTACACGGTCGGGCCGTTCGACCTCACCGGACTGTCACTCCCGCACTACGTGCCCAACGCAGGCATCCGCATACAGGCCGACGGGGTTGCCTTGGCCTACTCTGGGGACACCGGCCCGGCCCCCGCGCTGGCCGAACTGGGTCGTGACGCCGACCTGTTCATCGTCGAGGCGACCGACCGCGACGGCGAGACCAGCCGCCCCACACGCAATCTACTGACCTCCACCGAGGCCGGTCTCTGGGCTCGTCGGGCGGGCGCCCGCCGATTGATGCTCACCCACTTCTGGCCAGGCAATGACCGGGCAGCCGCAGTGGCCGCCGCACAGGTGGAGTTCGACGGCGCTGTGCTGGCGGCCGAAGAAGACCTCACCCTGATGCTTGGGACACCAGATCGCTGACCGACGTGAGTAGCTGCTGACAGCAGCGGCGACAGCAACGGACCGGGACGAAGGCGGCCAGGGCAGGCCGCTCACGGACAGTTGGCCGAGGCCGCCGACGACCACGGACTCACGCGGACGAGGCGCGCAGTTCTTGTAAGCGAGTTGCCGCCGGTTCGATCCCGGGTGGCAACCACAGGCCAATGGACATTGCCGGGCACTCGTGCTTGATGCTCGTCCATCAATACCGTTCGACAAGGGTACGGCGGACTCCGGCATCGAGCATCGCCTGCGCACGGTGTTGGCCGTTGTTGTAGCCGCCTTGGAACGGCCGATATGGCCGGATGGTGTCGATTAGCAGCGACAGGAGGGCCTCGCGCTCCCAGCCACTCAAGGCCATTGTCGCGGCCTGGTGGTCGACGTAGTGCGGGATGTCCTCGTGCGGGACGCCTGCGACTTGAGCTTGGCGGACGAGCCGGATGGCCACGCTCGAAACCGTGTGCCAGTCGCCGCCGTGGTACCAGCAGCAGCCGCGGGCACCGCGATACGGTGCGCGCTGGCGGGCGAGACGGCGCCACAAGGGGGTGCCGGCGGACATGCAGGCCGCTTGGCGAAACGGAGCGGGTTTCGGAAACAGAGCGACCCACGCCGGTGCGTAGCGTTCCGGTCTCTCCTCTGGCTCAGGCTCGGGCGGTATGAAACCCGCCCCGCGGTCCCGGTCGACGTAGTCTCCTACCAGGGCGTCTACGTCCTCGTCGCGTATACGTCGCCACACCGGGCGGGACAGCCGCCGCGTCTCAGCGTCAGCAGTGAAGAGACAGCGGCAACGATCGGCGACCCGGACTCCGGCATGAAGCGCTGAATCCAGATCGGCGGCTCAGGGTCGTCTGGGAGGTACTGCTGCCAAACCGAGGAGGCGCAGCTCCCAGCGGCGTTGATCAGCGAAGCCCCTTCGCCCAGACCACGTACGGCGTCGCGAGGCCCGCCAGGATGAACACCCCGCCGAGCACAAGCCAACCAGGCACTCCCCAGGTGATGCAGAACAGTGCCAGTACGGTGGGAGCCGCCATCGGGCACGGACCCGGCACCACCGACCGCGAAAGTGCCTGCGAGACTCGCGAGGCTTTCGTCACGTCGCGGCTCAGGCCTCGTAGCGGGGGTCGGCGACGGTCTCGGCGATGCGGGTCAGCCAGTGCAGGTCGTTGGCTCGGGATTCTGGGCTGGCCTCGGAGTTGAGGATGCTGTCCAGAAGTACGGCGACGTCGTCGAGGTGCCGTTCGCTGCGGTAGTAGCTCAGCATGGTCTGGTCCGGTTCCAGCGGCCCATAGCCTCGACGGAAGAGTTCGGCGCGGTGCGCGTTGATCGGGTGGTCGCCGAAGTCCTGGCTGTAGACGAACATCAGGTCCCGCTCGCGCGGCGCGAGGATCGGCGCATCCCAGTCGACGACGTGCAGTGGACCGGCGCCGTCAGCGATCAGGTTGCCGGGGTGGATGTCGGCGTGGCAGACGACGTGTTGACCTTGCGTCACGCGGGAGGCGAGGTCGTCGACCGTTTCCGACAACCGATGCAGCGCGGCACCGTACCGGTCCCAGAAAGCGCCCAGGGCGTCGCTCGCCGCAGCCTGCCCGCCGAGGGTTCGCAGCCGTTCGCCCGCGCTCGATCGGTAGGTCTCGACCGGCAGGACCGCGGTGATGTCGGCGCTCGGCGTGACCGCATGCAGCTGCCCCAGGAACTCGCCGTACACGATCCACTGGCGGTCGGTGAGGCCGCGACCCCACAGACTGCCGCCGTCGTGGAACGGGTAGAGCAGCAGCCGGTAGTCCCCGAACCCGCGATCGGCTCCGCCGTCCGGCAGGTCGATCGGCGCTACGACCTGCCTGACGCCGTGCGCTCGGAGAAAGCCGGGCAGCAGGACGGCCGCCCGGGTGAACTCGCCGCGGCGCAGCTTCAGGAAGTAGCGCTCGCCGTCTGACGTGTCCACCCGGTACGCCCATGCGTGCCCGTCGAGCCCGACCGGCATGAACACGAGATTGACGATGTCCACGGCCCAGGCGGCGGCCACCTCAGCCGCCAGCCATCGCTCGTCGACGCCGGGCTTGTCGATCACGGCCGGAGCGTTGCAGCCGGCAGTCCGGCCGGCAAGGCAGTTTCGCCTGCACGGCGTCGCGTACGCGACGCGTCAGCCCTCATCCTCGTGTCGTGGTCCGACGAGCTGCCTAGCTGAGGCGCTGGGACGAGATGTTCTCCTGGGCCAACAGCCGCAGCGACGCGACGAGGTTCTCGCCGAGGATGGTTCCGATCACCACGCTCTCGGCGACCTGGTCGGGATCGGTCCGGGAGGCGACCGCGGCGACCTCCAGTTCGGTGAACCGCTCAACCGCCTCTGCGTAGGGGTCCAGGAGATCGACCAGGTGATCCTGGCCGAGCGATCGCAGGACGCTGATGGTTTCGACCAGGGTGGCGATCGCAGGTGAGTCCGGCTCGACGGCCCAGCCTCGCCGTTGGATGAGTTCCCGCACCTGCGCAGCGGCGGCCGTGCGTGCACTGTCGCCGGCGGTCAGTTGCCGACTCGGGGTGATGGCCCGGTGCACCACCCCGATCCGATCGTGCAGGGACAGGGTGTCGGAGTCGAGCGCTTCCAGCACGGCCCTGACTCGGGCTACCGGAACCTGGGCCAGGTCGATCATGGCTCGGATCAGGCGAAGCCGATTCAGGTGATGCTCGTCGTAGCTGGCCTGGTTGGGGCTGGTCAGCTCGCCGGGCGGCAGCAGGCCCTCCCGTAGGTAGTACTTGATCGTCGGTACCGCAACCCCTGACCGCCGACTCAGCTCCGCGATACGCATCCCTTGACTTCCTTTCCCCTTCGATGGAGAGTAGCACTATCCATAAGCAGATAGCTGCGCTATCCATTGAGAGAGAAGATCATGCTCGAAGTGATTCTGGTGCTGGCCCTGCTGGGCTTCCGCCTGCTGGGTGCGCTCGGTGTGCGTCGGTTCGCCACCTGGGCGGCGAGCGCGGCACACGCGATGGCGGTCATGCTCGTCGTCACCGCGTCCGCGCATTTCGTTCCGCCGAGCGTCACCGTGATGCCGAACCACGCCGACCTGGTCCGGATGGTGCCGCCGGTCGTGCCGTTCGCCGATGCGATGGTCTACCTGACCGGCGTGCTGGAGCTGCTGGGCGCCGTGGGCCTGGTGGTGACCGCGACCCGCTGGGCGGCCGGGATCAGCCTTGCCGCGCTCTACGTGCTCCTGCTTCCGGCGAACGTCTACGCCGCCGTCAACGATGTGTCGTTCAACGGGGATGAGCCGACTCCGCTGTGGCTGCGAATCCCCCAGCAGGTCCTCTACGTCGCCATCGCTGTCTGGGTGGCCCGATCGGCCGACAGCTCGGTGGCCCGACGCGTCCTGCGCCTGCCGCGCTCCGGCGTCGCAAGATCAGCGACCGTTGCCCGATAGCCCCTCGTCAAGCTGATCGCAAAGGAGTTCGCCGTGCAGACCATGGCTCTCAGTACCGAGTCCCGCATGATCGCCGGGGTGGTGCTACTCACCATCGTCACCATCCAGGTCGGCGGCTGGTTCATGACCCGAATCGCCCGGGGCGCTGTGCCGATGACCGACTTCCAGCGATCCTTCGCGCGTGCCGGGCACGGCCATGCCGGCGTACTGGTGATCCTGAGCCTGGTCGGCCTGCTCTATGTGGACGCGACGAGCCTCACCGGCGCCTTGCTGTGGATCGCCCGGTTGGGATTGCCCGTCGCCGCGATCCTGATGCCTGCCGGATTCTTCGCCTCTTCCGCCGGCAGGAACGCCACCGGACCCAACAGACTCGTCTGGGTGCTCTGGATCGGCGCGCTCTCCCTGGCTGCGGGGGTGATCAGCCTCGGCGTCGGGCTGCTGATCGCCTGACGAAACCAGCCGCCGCATTCCGGCTACGACTACCTACCCCCACTCCCGGCGCACCGGAGGCTCCTCCGGCTCCTCGTGCGGAGGCTCCGTGTCTGTCGTCTCGACCTGCTCCTCCCGCCCGACCCGGGGCGGCAGCTTGCCGAACCGGTCGTGTCGCTGGACCTTGAACTCCTCGTCCGCCGCCCGGTCATCGCCTTCTCGGTCCTCGCTCATCGCCGACCTCCCTCGTCAGGTCCCATTGTCCCCGCCGAGGCAGCCAGAGGTGCGTAGAGCTGGTGTCGCAGATCCTGATGCCGAGGTGTCGCGCAGATCCCGTGGCCGGGACGACGGCACCGCTCAGCCGAGCCAGAGAGCGGAAACGATGACGAGCACGGCCAGCACGATCAGGACCGCGAGCAGCGCCCCGTTGCCCCAGGTCGTCCGGACCGGGTCGGTCCGGACCGGGTCATCCCGTCGGCGAACCGCGAGATGTCCTGGACCTGCCCCGCCGCCGTCAGCCCGACCGTCTCCTCGACCTCCGGCAGCGGCGGCGGCCCCGACACCGGCTGGGTCTCGTAGCGCGGCTCGATCCGGGGCGGCAGCTGCCGGTAGCGGTCATCCATGGCCCGAGTGTCGGCTCGGGTGTCAAGAAGAGCGGGGCCTGACCGGGCGCGGAGCGCGCCGGCCAGGGCCCGGGTGAAACGCGGATCAGCCGATGCTGACCAGGCCGATGTCGAGGACCTTCTCGTCGCCCTGCGCCAGGAAGACCTGCTCGGACTGGGCCTCCTGCCACTCCGGCGTGTCGTAGGTGAGCACCACGTCGGAGTCGGTGGCGTCGTCGCCGACGTCCGGGGTGGTGAACCGGTGGGTGGTCGAGGCCAGGCCCGCCAGCAGCTGGTAGTCCCCGTCGTGCAGCGCCAGTCGGTACGTGCCGTCGGCGTTCACCGTGACGTTGCGCGCGAAGCTGTCGGCCGGCTGCACCGACAGGCTGAGCTCGCCGGTCGGCGCCGCGCCCTCGTCGGCGTCGCGCTGGCCGTCGGCGTCCGCGTCCAGCCAGACCCGCCCGGTCAGGTACGCCGGGGTGCCGTAGACGTAGCCGCCCTCGTACACGTTGCCCCACGGGTCCTCGTCGGGCGTGCTGGTGGAGACGGTGACGGTGACCGGCAGCCGGTCACCGGGCTGCCCGCCGGGCAGCACCTCGCCGCTGAAGGAGAGCACGGGAGTCTCGTCGCCCGGCGCCAGGGGGCCGTTCACGCACTCCCACTCCTGCCGTTCGACCACGGTCGTGCACTGCCAGGACGGGTCGGACTGCTCGCCGACGCCCCAGAAGAGCCCGGCCGGGGCGACCACCCGGACGCGGACGTCCTCGGCGGTCCGGGTGCCGTCGTTGGCGACGTGCAGCGGGTGCTTGACCCAGTCCCCCTCGATCACCTCGTAGCCGGGGATCAGGGACACCCCCGTCACGTAGAGGTCCGGGTAGGAGACGGTGGCGTCGTAGGTCACCGTCCGGGTGGCCGAGTTGTTCCGGGTGCTCGACTCCCGGCTGGTCGTGGTGACCGTGGCGGTGATGTCCCCCGTCTGGCCGTCGGTGCCCGGCCGGAACTGGATGTAGAAGTTGAACGGGTCAGCGGTCTGCCCCGGGGCCAGGGCCGCGTGAGTGCAGACCAACCGGGGGCTCAGCGCCGAGCACTGCCAGCTGCCCCCCAGCGGCCCCTCGCCGCCGACGTACGCGTTGTCCGGAAGGTCGACGGTCACGGTGATGCCGTCCGCGGTCGCGACCCCCGCGTTCGCGACTGTGATGTCCGTCTTGACGACCTCACCCTGCACCGGGATACGCGAACGGTCGACGGTCAGGCCGACCGTGAGGTCCGCGCGCCCGGGAGCGGCCGACGCGGGGTTCGCGACGGCCACCGAGCCGAGGGTGGTGGAGAGGGCGACCAGCGCGAGAGCCGCGCCGGAACGTCTGTGGAGGATGCGCATGCAACTCCCTGTCCGAAGGTGACGGTGCTCGTGCTCCGAGCACCGCGGTGATCGGGCCGCAGCCAAGATCACCGATGCTTCCGGGCAACAGGCGATATGGACGGTCCGGGCGTTACACGCCGTGGGGGAGGAAATGGTCGCCGCTTCGTCACCTGTCGGCGGCGCCCGACCCCTGGTTGTCTCAGCGGCGAAAGATCACCACAGAGAGCAGGGCTGACATGTCGATCCTCCGCCGTTCCCTCGCCGCCACGGGTGCGCTCCTCGCCGCCGGCGCCGTCACGCTGGTCGACGCGTCGCCGGCGCTGGCCAGCACGCCGTCGAGTTGCTCCAGCGTCCGCCAGATCGGCACCACCCGGGTGCTCACCGTCGGTGGCGTGCAGGCGGCCTCGGTCAAGCAGTACTACGGCTGCGGCTACAACTACGCCTACATCTACGTCTGGGAGCAGTACCGCGCCACCCACTCGAACTGGGACCTCTACGTCCACGTGATCAACGAGTCGGACAGCGGCACTGACTACGGCGTGGGCCAGCTGAGCAACACCACCCGCGCCGAACTGTGGGGCGCGCCCGCCAACACGGCGTCCTACTGCACCCACGTGACGGGCTACCTCAACAGCACGGGTGGTTCGACCAGCACCGTCTGCTGACCGCTGATCCACGACGCCCGCCGGAGACAGCCGGCGGGCCCGTCCGGCCGTCCCGCATCGCAACCGGGGCGCCGACCCAACCGAGAGACCTACCCCGAAAGGAACACCCGGTATGAAGTTCACCATGCGGAAGGCGCTCGGCGTGGCCGCGGCGGTCACCGCGCTCACCGTCGCGCTGCCCAGCCCGGCCATGGCGTCCGACTCGTACCACGTCATGAACACCGGCGACGCGTTCGGCGGCGGCATCTTCGACTACAGCGGCGAGGCGTACTTCACCGAGCACGGCGACATCCTCAAGATCTGCGACACCGACGCCGACGGGTACGCGGTGAAGATGTTCGTCAGCCTCGACGACGCGTACGGGGCACCGCTGTACGAGTTCAGCCGGGGCGGGGAGGGCAACTGCGCCACCCACCAGGCCAGCGAGGGTGGTGCCTACAACCTGCCGGAGAACCGTTACATCGGCTTCCTGTTCTGCCGGTGGAAGGACGGCCACGACAGCGAGTGCCGGGCCTTCCGGTTCTACAACGACTACTGACCGGGCCGGGGCGTCCCGGTCGCCGGGGCGCCCCACCACGGGAAGTGTCCTGCAGTGCGCACGGCCGACACCACGCTGGCGACCCATCGGTAGCATTCAGCGGCGATGGTCCACAGCGAGCAGTCGGTGACGCACGGCCCGGGCGCCGCCCTCGGGGTCGACGGCTGCACCGACGCCGTCGAGGTGGGGCGGGGCGGCTTCGGCGTCGTCTACCGCGCCTGGCAGCCCGACTTCGCCCGCTGGGTGGCGGTCAAGGTGCTCGCCGCCGACTGGCACGGCCCGTCCCGCGCCCGCTTCGAGCGGGAGCTGCGGATGCTGGGCCGGCTCTCCGACCACCCGCACATCGTCACGCTGCACCAGGCCGGCCGCACCGCCGCCGGCAACCCGTACCTGCTGATCGCGTACGAGGAGGGCGGCTCGCTGGGTGACCGGCTGCGCGGCGGCGCGGTCGGCGACTGGCGCGAGGCGGACGCCCGGCGGGGCATCGCGGTGGCCGGCGACGACCTGGCCACGGTGGAGGTGGACGGGGTGCCGGCCGTGCTCGACGCGGCGCTGCTCGACGCGCCCCGCACCCCGCGCGACGACGTGCTGGCGCTGCCCGGGTTCGACGAGTACCTGCTCGGCTACAAGGACCGCACGCTGATGCTCGACCCGGCGCACCGGCAGGCAGTGGTCCCCGGCGGCAACGGCGTCTTCCAGTCCACGATCGTGCGCGCCGGGCGGGTGGTCGGCACCTGGAAGCGCACCATCGCCCGGGCCCGGGTCACCGTGACCGTGCGGCAACTGACCCCGTTCGACGACTCGATGCGCGGCCGGGTCGAGGCGGCCCTGGCCCGGTACGCCGACTTCCTCGGCCTGCCCCTTCATCACTCCCGGTGACCGCGGCTCCGCGCGACGCGCCTCGTCACGATCGGTAACCGGGCTGGCCTCCGGCCGCGTGACGCCGAGCGACCCGCCACGGACCGCCTCCTGACTCGCCGCGAGAGGGGCCGGGGTGCCACACACACCCACCGGCCCCTCGGCGACGACCGTCAGTCGGCCAGCGCGCCCGCGGCCCGACCCTCGTGCAGGGTCAGGTTGCGCCCGCTCGACGGGTCGAACAGGTGGATCTTCTCCAGGTTGAACCAGACCCGGCGGCTCGTGCCCTCCCTCACCGGGGACTCAGCCGACAAGCGGGTGACCAGGCTGGCCCCGGTGCCGGTGAAGTCGGCGGCGCCGGCGTCGGCGGCCAGCTCCTCCAGCTCGGCGGCGCTGGCCCGCTCCCCCTCGACCGTGAAGTAGACGTACTTGTCCGAGCCCATCGACTCGACGATGTCCACCGGCGCCTCGAACTCCATGCCCCGGCGGCGGGTCTCGTCGTCGACCAGCTCGGCGTCCTCGAAGTGCTCGGGACGGATGCCGAGGATCAGCTCGCGGGGAGCGTCGGCCCCTTCGAGCTGCCGGCGGACCCGGTCGCCGATCGGCACGTCGCCGAGCGCCGTCCGCAGGGTGCCGTCGGAGACCGCCGCGTGCAGGAAGTTCATCGACGGGGAGCCGATGAAACCGGCGACGAAGAGGTTGCGGGGGTGGTCGTAGAGCTCCTGCGGCGGGCCGACCTGCTGCACCGCGCCACCCCGCATGATCACCACCCGGTCGCCGAGGGTCATCGCCTCGGTCTGGTCGTGGGTGACGTAGACGGTGGTGGTGCCGAGCTGCTTCTGCAGCCGGGACACCACGGTACGCATCTGCACCCGCAGCTTGGCGTCCAGGTTCGACAGCGGCTCGTCCATCAGAAACGCCTTGGGCTGGCGGACGATGGCCCGACCCATCGCCACCCGCTGGCGCTGGCCGCCGGAGAGGTTGGCCGGCTTGCGGTCCAGCAGCGCGGTCAGCTCCAGGACCTTGGCCGCCTCGTCCACCTTCTGGTTGATGGTCTCCTTGTCCAGCTTCTGCAGCCGCAGCGGGAAGGCCATGTTCTCCCGGACGGTCATGTTCGGGTAGAGCGCGTACGACTGGAACACCATCGCGATGTCCCGGTCCCGGGGCGCCTTGTCGTTCACCCGCTGCCCGGCGATGCGCAGCTCGCCGGAGCTGATGTCCTCCAACCCGGCGATCATGTTGAGGGTGGTGGACTTCCCGCAGCCGGAGGGGCCGACCAGGATGACGAACTCGCCGTCGGCGATCTCCAGATCGACGTCCTGCACCGCCACGGTCCCGTCCGGGAACCGCTTGCTCACCTTGTCGAGCACGATGTCAGCCACGACTACCACCTATCCCTTGACTGCGCCGGAGGTCAGTCCGGAGACGATGCGGCGCTGGAAGAAGAGCACGAACAGGATGATCGGAATGGTGATCACCACGGCGGCGGCACAGATCGCCCCGGTGGGATCCTCGAACTGCGACTCGCCGGTGAAGAACGACAGCGCCACCGGCACCGTGCGGGCCCGCTCGGTGGAGGTGAGCGTGATCGCGAAGAGGAAGTCGTTCCAGCAGAAGATGAAGACCAGGATCGCCGTGGTGAACAGGCCGGGCGCGGCCAGCGGGGCGATCACCCGCCGGAACGCCTGGCCCTGGGTGGCGCCGTCCATCTTCGCCGCCTTCTCCAGGTCCCACGGGATCTGCTTGAAGAACGCCGACAGGGTGTAGATCGCCAGCGGCAGCGCGAAGGTGATGTACGGCAGGATCAGGCCCGGCCAGGTGTCGAAGAGGCCGAGCTGCCGCTCGATCTCGAACAGCGGCGACACCAGCGACACCTGCGGGAACATCGCGATCAGCAGGGAGACGCCGACCAGCAGCTTCTTGCCGGGGAAGTCCAGCCGCGAGATCGCGTACGCGGCCATCGCCCCGAGCACCACCGCGACCAGCGTGGCGATCAGCGCGATGCCGATCGAGTTGACCAGCGCCCGGACGAACTGGTCGGTGTCGAAAATCGTCCGATAGTTGTCCAGCGTCCACTCGCGAGGGATGAACTTCCCGTCGGTGAGGGTGGCCGGGGTCTTGAACGACAGCGAGGCGATCCAGAGCACCGGGATCAGCGCGAAGACGACGACGATGACGTCCAGCAGACCCCAGCGCAGCTTCGCCCGGGTGGTGGTTTCAGCCATGTCAGCGCCTCTCCCCGTCGTCGCTGCCCGGGGCAGCGGTACCGAACAGCTTCACGAAGACGAAGGCGATGATCGCCACGGTGAGGAAGATCAGCACCGACATCGTCGAACCGATGCCGAGGTTGAGGCCCCGGATCAGGTTGTTGTAGGCGAGCATCGACACCGAGGAGGTCTCGTTGCCGCCCGCCGTCAGCACGAAGATGTTGTCGAAGACCCGGAACGCGTCCAGGGTGCGGAACAGCAGCGCGACCAGGATCGCCGGCTTCATCACCGGCAGCATCACCTTGGTGAACCGCTGCCAGGCGGTCGCTCCGTCGGTGGAGGCGGCCTTGAGCAGGTCCTCCGGGACCAGCGCCAGCCCGGCCATCAGCAGCAGGGCCATGAACGGGGTGGTCTTCCAGATCTCGGCCAGCATGATGATCGCCAGCGAGCTGGCCCGCTCGGTCAGCGGCGCGCTGCCGTCGAAGAGGTTGGCCAGGTAGCCGGTGCCGGGCGTCCAGGCGTACCGCCAGGAGAAGGCGGCCACCACCGTGACAATGCCGTACGGGATCAGCGCCGCGGTGCGGACGATGCCCCGGCCGACCAGCGTCCGGTGCATGATCAGCGCCAGCCCCATGCCGAGCACCAGCTCGACCGCGACGGTGACCACCGTGATCAGCATGGTGACGCCGAACGCGGTCCACCAGAACTCGTTGGTCAGCACGGTGACGTAGTTCTCCAGCCCGATGAACTCGCGCTGGTCGGGGAAGCGCAGGTCGAAGCGCTGCAGCGACAGCCAGACCGAGTAGATGATCGGGTAGGCGGTCACCAGCAGCATGACCAGCGCGGCCGGGGCGCATAGCAGCCAGCCCAGCCGGCGCTCGGCCTTCTTGTTCTCGCTCAGCGGGGTCTTCGCCCGGCGGCCGGCCCGCTGGGCGGGCACCGCCGCGTGCCGGCCGGTGGTCCGCTCGGCCTCGGCCGCGACCTCCGCCCCGGTGGGAGTGGCGTTGATGCTCATGCCGTCACCTCCGGACGGTCGCCGCCACCGGTCGGCCGGCGGCGCTGGGTTCGCTCGGTCACGGCAGGACCCCCTTGGACTGGAGGGCGTCGGAGATCGCGTCGCGCAACTCGTCGGCCGTCCGGTCCGGCTGGATCGCCGACGGCGGCGACAGGATCGCCGACATCACCGTGGAGATGCTCTGGTACGCCGGGGTCAGCGGTCGGACCGCCGGCTCCTTGAGCTCGTCGAGGATCGTCTCCTTCATCGGGTACGCCTCGGCCATCTCCGGGTCGTCGTAGACCTTCTCGATGGTCGGCGGCACGCCGTCGTTGATGGCGGAGAACTTCTGGTTCTTCTCGTTGCGGATGCACCTGGCCGCCTCGAAGGACTCCGTCGGGTGCTTCGAGTAGGCGCTGACCGCCATGTTCACCCCGCCGATGGTGACCTTGCTCGGGGTGTTCGCGTCGATGCCCGGCACCCGGGCCCACTTGACCTTCTTGGCCAGCTCCGGGTCCGCCTCCTGCAACGCCGGGTAGACGAAGGGCCAGTTGACCTGGAAGGCGCCGCCGCCGGCCTGGAACTCCAGCCGTACCGGGTCCTCGGTGGCGTTGCTGAACGACGGTGAGGCCACGCCCGACGTGGCGAACCGCTTGAGCTGGTCCAGCGCCTTGACCGTCCCGTCGTCCATCACGGCCTGCTTGCCGTCGTCGCTGATGATCTTCCCGCCGGCGCTCTCGGCCAGGGTGTTGTAGAGGACGACCAGTCCCTCGTACTGGGCGCCCATGGTGAGCACCTGGTACGGCTTGCCCTGTCCCTTGAGGTCCTGGGCTGCCTTGATCATGTCGTCCCAGCTGGTCGGGGCCTGCGGCACCAGGTCACTGCGGTACCAGAGCAGCTGCACGTTGGTGTTCTTCGGGGCGGCGTAGAGCTTGCCCTCGTACCGGGCGGTCTCCAGCGGGCCGGTCAGCGTGCCCTGCTCCACCTCGGTCTTGTCCTGGCCGGTCCACTCGCGGATCCAGTCGGCGCTGGCGAACTCCTGGGTCCAGGTGACGTCGAGGCCGAGCACGTCCATCCCGGTGTCGTGCGCGGCCAGCCGACGGACCATCTGCACCCGCTGGTCGTCGGCCTGCCGTGGCAGCACCCGGTAGGCGATCCGGTAACGCCCCTGTGCCTGGGCGTTGCAGTCGTCGACCACCTTCTGGAGGTTCTGCTCCGGCGGGTAGTACAGGTTGATCGTGGGCGTACCGCCGCTTGCGCCATCGGAGCCGCACGCCGCCAGTGGCGCGACCAGCGCCAGCGCGGCGGCCGCCGCCCCGAGCCGGACGCCCGGACGGCGCCGATGTCGGATCGCTTCGGGGTCTGTCGTCATCGCCCTCCCCCTTTCCTCGGCGAGAGACCGGGGGAAGGCCCGTGCCCCGGCGCACGGCGAGACGGCCCGGGCGGTGGGCGGAATCGCGCCAAGTCCGGGCGTTTCGTGCGCCCACAGTGCCCGACCCGCGACACCGCGAAACCTCAGCGTGACGATGCGCATTGTCCGGGGCGCGGGTGTGGTAGATCACCGCGGTGCGGATCGATCGGCCCCGCCGTAGGCTCGGCCGATGGATGCGACCTTCTTCTTCGACCCCGCCTGCCCGTGGACCTGGCGCGCCTCGCGCTGGCTGGTGCGGGTCGCCGAGGCCCGGGGGCTCAGCGTCGAATGGCGGGCGTTCAGCCTGGCGATCCTCAACGAGGGCAACGTCCCGCCGCAGTTCGCCGACGCGCTGACCGCGTCGAGCCGGGCGCTGCGGCTGGTGGAGGCGCTGCGCGCCCAGGGCCGTCCCGAGGACGTCGCCCGCTTCTACACCGAGCTCGGCGCGCGCAGCCACGACGCGGGCACCCCGCTCGCCGCGTCGATCGTGACCACGGCCGTCGACGCGGCCGGGCTGGGCGAGGCGGCGCCGGCCCTCGACGACGAGCGCTGGGACCAGGCGGTACGCGAGTCGCACGCCCTGGCGTACGCCTCGGCGGGCCCGGACGTCGGCGCGCCGGTGCTGATGGTGCCGGGCGCCGAGCGCGGCATCCACGGGCCGATCCTGACCGAGGTGCCCGAGCTCGACGACGCGCTGACCATCTGGGACTCGCTGCTGCCGCTGCTGCGGATCCCGGCCTTCCACGAGGTCAAGCGCGGCCGCCGCTGACCTGCCCCGGCCGGCGGCGGGGCGGCGCGTTGTCGGGCCCGGCGGGCATGATGACCGGATGATCGCGCGCTTCAAGGATCTCTGCATGGACGCCGCGGACCCCCGCTCGCTGGCCGGGTTCTGGGCCCGGATCCTCGGTGGCGAGGTGCTCGACACCGGCGACGGCGACTTCCGGGTCGACCCGCGGCCGGGCGGGGCCGGGCCGGAGTCGATCTGGGTCAACCGGGTGCCCGAGCCGCGTACCGGCAAGACCCGGGTCCACCTGGACCTGCGACTGGCCGACGCCGACCCGGCGGCGCTGCGGGCCGCGGGCGCCCGGCTGGTGCGGGAGCCCGACGCCGAGATCAGCTGGTGGGTGCTCGCCGACCCGGAGGGCAACCAGTTCTGCGCGTTCGCGCCGCGCGGGGGCAGGCGGCCCGGGCCGTTCGAGCTGGTGGTGGACAGCGCCGACCGACCGCCCAGGCCACCTG
>NZ_JAEVHN010000046.1:0-20318 GCF_016803375.1 Micromonospora sp. 4G55 | reverse complement strand
GTGCAGGCGGCGGCGCAGGCGGTCGCCGCGCAGCTCGCCCCCGACGGCGGCTGGCCGTCCTTCCTGGCCGCCGGTTGGCTGAGCGCGGCCGTGCTGCACCGGCAGGAGATGTACTACGAGTCGGCGCGGATCCAGGCGGTGCTGGCCGAGCGGATCCCGAAGATGTCCCCGGCCGACGTGGCCTGGCTGGCCGCGACGCTGCGCCGGGTCGAGGTGGGCGAGGAGCAGTGGCTGCTGGTCTCGGCCCGCCGCCGGCTCGCCGAGACCCAGCGCAGCGACGGCGGCTGGGACAGCGACGACGGTCACCAGTTCGACGTGCACACCACGCTGCGGGCGATCCGGGCCTGCCGGACCGTCACTTCAACTGGCTGATCACCAGCGGCCACCAGCCGTCCGGGGCGAACGCGGCCGGGTCGATGCTCTCCAGCACCATCCGCAGCGTCTCGGCCCGCTCGGCCCGGCCCGCCTTGCCCTCGTCCGCCTCGACGAAGAGCGCGAACTGGTAGAGGAACTCGATGAAGGTGCGGAAGCTGCTGTTGACGCCCTGGATGTCCTGCTGGTCCAGGTCGAACTGGAGGATCTCGCCGTTGCGCGGGTCGAGCACGTAGAGCAGGTCGGGGTTGTCGGCGACCGCGCCCACCACGATCAGCCGGACGTCCAGCGAACCGTCCTCGGTGCTGAGCTGGATGGTGTCGTACAGCTCGATGTCGCCTTCGAGGAAGGCGGTGTAGACGACCGCCACGTCGAGCGGGATCTCGTCGCCGGCGGGGAGCAGGTCGGGGCTGAACCCGCCCTCCAGCCACGCCTCGCGCGGGTACGGGATGAGCTCGTCCTCGCTCCACAGTGCCGTGAACCGGGGATCAGCTGCCATGACGGTCCTTCGCGGGTCGACGGGGGATTCAGGAGGAGAGGCCGGCGGCGATCAGCAGGCGCCGCCAGTTGTCGGCGTACTCGCCGGTGTGCGGCCCCTTGCGCAGCCGCCGCTCGGCCACGCCCGGGCCGAGCACGGTCCCGACGAGCGCCGGGTAGCCGGGGCCGAGCACGTGTTCGTCGAAGAACGTGACGACGTCCGGGGCGATGACGGTCAGCTCCGGTTCGGAGTCCGGGTGCTCGTAGAGGAAGACGTAGTCGTCCGGCTCCATCCAGTAGACGTCGAGATCCTCGGTGTCCAGGTAGATCGGGGCGCCGGCCCTGATCTCGCCGCGCAGGCCCGGCGGGATGCTGTGCACCTCGTGGCCGACCGGCAGCGGACTGCCCATCGGATCGCTCTCGTCGACCGTGCGGGCCGCCCAGGCGGCCGGGCTGAGGATCTGCTCCGGCGGCGCGAACCGGAAGTTGTCGCCCTCCAGCCGGCCGAAGAGACTGTAGACCTCGGCCACGCCGGGCAGCTCGGGCAGCGGCTCCAGCGGGGCCGGCTCGCCGATCACCACCGCGAAGTCCTGCTCCGTCGCCTGGCGGCGCAGCAGCGCGAGCTTCTCGCGGATGCGGTCCAGGCCGGCGGGGGCGTCGGGGCCGGTCACTCGATCACCTTCACGATGATCGGCGTGCCCTCGGGGACGTCCCGCAGCGCCACGGAGATGTCGCTGCCGAGTTGGCGGTTGGTCCAGGCGTCCATCGGCCTGAGGTTATCGTATATATCCTTTCCGTCCATTTGCAGCTCGTGGATGTGGTCCGGGTCGTAGCCCTGGCCGCGGGCGGTGATCGGCCCCTTGCCGGCGTAGAGCCGGTCCACCAGGCTCTTGTTGGCCAGGTACTTGTTGGTCTCCGGAGTGCCCATGTCCGCCTTGAGGCGGCCGTCCTTCGTCAGGTTCCGGATCATCCGGTCCCGGTAGATGTTGGTGCGGGTGCGGCTCTTCTGCGTCGACGGGTCGTAGACCTTGTTGCTGTCCCGGTCCGACTTCGCCTTCTTCAGCGAGCCGTCGTCCCCGAGCCGGCGCAGGTCGCGCGCCTTGCGGTCGAAGTCCCGCTTGTCGAAGTCGGGACGGTTCTTCAGCACCAGCACGGCCGGCCCGTCGACCTTCGTCCCGGCCGCCTTGGCGGTGCGGAACACGTCGGCGTTCTCCAGGTACGCCGAGACGATCCGAGCCCCCTTGGCCTGCGCCTGCCGGGGCGGGCTGGTCCGCTTCTTAGCCATTGAGCACCGTGTCCACCGCCAGCCCGATCAGCTGGTCGACGATCAGCCCGGTGATCATCTTGAAGATCGGGATCTCCAGCAGGGACGCGCCGAAGGTCGCCACCGCCGTGGCGATCGCCTGTGCGATCTGGATGGCCAGCAGGATCAGCTGGATGATCACCTGGATCTTCAGGGCCAGCACCACGCCCGCCGCGGCCATCAGCCCGATGGCGATCACGTTCGTCGGGTTGGTGGCGTCGGCGATGTTGCGGGCGGCCGACTCCTTGTCGTTCCACTCGCTGGCGAAGGCGGTGATGCTCTCGCCCCGGTTGGTCTCCAGCACCGTCCGCGCGCCGAGTCCAACCGGCGACCGAGCCGTTGATCCGGTCGGCCATGCCGGTCCACTCGCCGGCGAGCTGGAAGATCGCGGTCTCGTCGGACTCCGGCCAGTCGTACCCGATCATCGAGAGCAGGGACGCGAGCTCGCCCGGAAGCGTCAGGCCCACGGCGACTCCTTTCGTACGTGCGGAGGGCTCAGCCGCCCAGCGAGCCGAGGATCGAGCGGAACGAGGCGGTGACGTCCTCCTCGATGGCCCGGTAGTTCTCGGCCATCCCGTGCAGGCCGTCGGCGTAGCTCTCCAGCTCGGCGACGTTGGTGCTGAGGCATTCGGTCAGGGCGTCCACACAGGCCTGGTGGGCGACGCCGACCAGCATGCCGATCTCGTCGCCGCCGAAGGCCTGCGCGTAGCTGCCCAGCGCGGCCTGGAACGTCTCGAAGGCCTGCCGGACCTCCTCCTTGGCCTGGGTCAGCTCGTCCGCGCCGCGGCGCAGGGCGTCGATGTCGACGTCGAGGGGCTCCATCGTCAGCTCCGCTGCTGGATCTTGCGCATGGTGTCGCTGATGGCCTGGCTGATCTCGCGCATCTGGCGCAGGCCCTGGTCCTGGAGGCGCTCGACGGTGGCGGTCATCGCGGCGAGGTCGGGCATCGGCTCGGCGGCGGCCGGGTCGTCGTCCTGCCCGTCGAGCGCCGCGTTCACCGCCCGGCGCAACTCCTCGGCGAGGTGTTCCGCCCCCTCGCGCAGCACCCGGGGGTCGAGGTCGACGGCGCTGACCCGCCCGTCGGTGCCGAGGGTGACCCGGATCCGACCGTCGGCGGCCTCGCCCACCGACTCGACCCGTTCCCGGGGCGTGACGGTGCGGCTCACCTCCCGCAACGCGGCGCGCGCCTGCGCCAACTGCTCTTCCAGGGCGCTCTCGCCCAGCATGCCGCCTCCCCAGACAAGCCGTGCCGAACCGGCCTCAGACTAGCGGCCCCGCGCACCCCCGCGTACGCCCGTCCACTTGAGAGGCTGTCGGGGAACCCCGCCGCAGCCGCCCCGGGATTCCCCGACAGCCTCTCAGACGGTCAGCCGCGCAGGTGCCCGTCCCCGGTGACCACGTACTTCGTCGAGGTCAGCTCGGGCAGACCCATCGGGCCGCGGGCGTGCAGCTTCTGGGTGGAGATGCCGATCTCGGCGCCGAAGCCGAACTCGCCGCCGTCGGTGAACCGGGTCGACGCGTTCACCATCACCGCCGCCGCGTCCACCCGGGCCACGAACTCCCGGGCCGCCGCGGCAGAGTCGGTGAGGATCGCCTCGGTGTGCCCGGTGCCGTAGCGGCGGATGTGCGCGACCGCCGCGTCGAGCGAGTCGACCACGGCCACCGAGATGTCCGCCGAGAGGTATTCGGTGGCGAAGTCCTCGTCGGTGGCCGGCACCACCGCGGCGGAGAACGCGGCCACCCGGTCGTCGCCGTGCACGGTCACCCCGGCCTGGGCGAAGGCGGCCAGGGCCGGCGGCAGGAAGGCGTCCGCGACGGCCGCGTGCACCAGCAGCGACTCGGCCGTGTTGCAGGTGGACAGCCGCTGGGTCTTCGCGTTGAGGGTGACCGCCACCGCCTTCGCCACGTCCGCCGCGGCGTCGACGTAGACGTGGCAGTTGCCCACCCCGGTCTCGATCACCGGCACCGTCGACTCCTCGACCACGGTGCGGATCAGCGACGCGCCGCCGCGCGGGATCAGCACGTCGACCAGCCCGCGCGCCCGCATCAGCTCCTTGACCGAGTCGCGCGAGGTGGCGTCGAGCAGCTGCACCGCGTCCGCCGGCAGGCCGGCCCCGGCGACCGCGTCCCGCAGCACGGCGACCAGCGCCGCGTTCGAGTGCGCCGCCGACGAGGAGCCGCGCAGCAGCGCGGCGTTGCCGGACTTCAGGCAGATCCCGGCGGCGTCCACCGTCACGTTCGGCCGGGCCTCGTAGATGATGCCGACCACTCCGAACGGCACCCGGATCTGGCGCAGTTCCAGCCCGTTGGGCAGGGTCGAGCCGCGGACCACCTCGCCCACCGGGTCGGGCAGCGCGGCCATCTGGCGCAGCGCGTCCGCGATGGCCGCCACCCGGCCCGCGTCGAGCGCCAGCCGGTCCAGCACGGCCGCGCTCAGCCCGGCCTCGCGCCCCGCCGCCAGGTCCGCCTCGTTCGCGGTCAGGATCTCCCGGGTACGCGCCACCAGCGCGTCGGCCATCGCGTGCAGCGCGGCGTCCTTGGCGGTACGCGTGGCGACCGCCAGCTCGCCCGCCGCGTCCCGGGCCCGGCGGGCCTGCTCGCTGACGCTCATGCCGACACTCCGCTGCGCTCCGTGCCGCCATCAGGCACGACCGCGCTGAACTGATGATTCGCTCGCTGACGCTCGCTCATGCCGGCACTCCGCTGCGCTCCGTGCCGCCATGAGGCACGACCGCGCTGAACTGATGATTCGCTCGCTGACGCTCGCTCATCGGCAACTCCTCACAGCAGCACGAGGTCGTCGCGGTGGACGACCTCCCGTTCGTACGCCGGGCCGAGCGCCGCGGCGAGTTCCGAGGTGGAGCGGCCGAGCAGCCCCGGCAGCTCCACCGCGTCGTAGTTGACCAGCCCCCGGGCCACCGGCGCGCCCTCGGCGTCCACCAGGTCGACCGGGTCGCCGGCGGTGAACGCGCCGTCCACCGCGGTGATCCCGGCCGGCAGCAGCGACTTGCGCCGCCCCACCACCGCCTGCACCGCCCCCGGGTCGAGGTGCAGCCGCCCCCGGGGCGCGGTGGCGTGCGCGAGCCAGAACAGCCGGGCCGCGGGCCGCTGCCGGCTGGGGTGGAAGAAGGTGCCGACCGGCTCGCCGGCCAGCGCCTCGCCGGCCAGCGGCGCGGCGGTCAGCACCACCGGAATGCCGAAGCCGGTGGCGATCCGGGCCGCCTCGACCTTGGTGACCATGCCGCCGGTGCCCACCCCGGAGCGGCCCGCGCCGCCGATCTCGATGCCGGCCAGGTCGGCCTCGTCGCGCACCTCGGTGATCCGGGTGCTGCCCGGCTGGGTCGGGTCCCCGGTCCAGAGCGCGTCCACGTCGGAGAGGAGCACCAGCAGGTCGGCGTCGACCAGGGCGGCGACCAGCGCGGCCAGCCGGTCGTTGTCGCCGAAGCGGATCTCCTCGGTGGCGACCGTGTCGTTCTCGTTGACGATCGGCACCGCGCGCAGGTCGAGCAGCTTGCGCAGGGTCCGGTACGCGTTGCGGTAGTGCGCCCGCCGGGTGACGTCGTCGACGGTGAGCAGCACCTGGCCGACGGTGAGCCGGTGCCGGGCGAAGCCGGTCGCGTACCGGCCGATGAGCAGGCCCTGCCCGACGCTCGCGGCGGCCTGCTGGGTGGCCAGGTCGCGGGGACGCCGGGCCAGCCCGAGCGGGGCCAGGCCGGCGGCGATCGCGCCGCTGGAGACCAGCACCACCTCGTGCCGCCGGGCGGCGAGCGCGCCGAGGGTGTCCACCAGGGCGTCGACCCGGGCGTCGTCCAGCCCACCGCCGCCGGTGGTCAGCGAGGACGAACCGATCTTGACGACGATCCGCCGGGCCTGGGTGACTGCTTCGCGCACCCGCCCATTCTGCGCGGTCGGTCCCGCGCGACCCCGGAGGCTTCCCATATCGTGGCCGGTCATGACGCCTGAGGAGTACGTCGAGGCGGTGCTCGCGCTGGTCGAGCGGATCCCGCCGGGCCGGGTGATGTCGTACGGGGCGGTCGCCGACGCCCTCGCCGAGCGCTCGGGCCGGGCCTCCGCGCGGCTGGTCGGCTCGATCATGGCCCGGCACGGCGGCGGGGTGCCCTGGCACCGGGTGGTGACCTCCGCCGGCCGGCTGCCGCCCGGTCACGAGGTCGAGGCGCGGGCCCGGTTGCGGGCCGAGGGCTGCCCGTTGCGGGCCGCCGGGGTGGACATGTCGGCGGCGAGCTGGTGGCCGGAAGAGGGAATGTGACCGGGGCCATAACGTGAGTAATATTCGGCCCCATGGACGCGCCGCCGGCTGAAGCCGACCCCTCGGTCGCCGGCCCGACCGGGGCGCGGCGACCGGACCAACTGCCGCGCCGGGTGCACGCCGGCTACGCCCTCGGCTCGCTGGCCACCGGCGCGTTCGGCACCGTGCCGGGGCTGTTGCTGCTGCCGTACCTCACCGACACCCTGGGCGTGGCCGCCGGGGTGGCCGCCCTGCTGGTGCTGCTGCCCAAGGCGTGGGACGTGCTGGTGAACCCGGTGGCCGGGCGGCTCTCTGACCGCACCCGGTCCCGCTGGGGGCCGCGCCGGCCGTGGCTGCTCGGCGCCGGCCTGGCCCTCGCGGTGCTCTTCGCGGCCATCTTCGCCGCGCCCTTCGGCGCCGGTCCCCCCCGCCGGGGCGTACGTGGCGGTCGCCTTCCTCGCCACCGCCACCGCGTTCGCCTTCTTCCAGGTGCCGTACGTGGCGATGCCGGCCGAGCTGACCGGCGACCGCGCGGAGCGTACCCGGCTGATGACCTGGCGGATCGCCGTGCTGGCGCTGGCCATCCTGGTCTCCGGCGCGGTGGCCCCGATGGTGGTGACCGCGACCGGCGACGGCGTCGGCGGGCACCGGTGGATGGGGCTCTTCGTCGCCGCGCTGATCGCCCTCGGCGCGGTCGGCGCCTTCCTCGGCACCCGCGCGGTCGCGACCGGCGCGGTGACCGAGACCGAGCCGACGCTGCGTGCCCAGCTCGCGGTGGCCGCCGGCAACCGGCCGTTCCGGGCGCTGCTGCTCTGCTTCGTGATCCAGTCGGCCGGGGTGGCGACCATCCTGGCCGGGGTCAGCTACTTCGCCGACCAGATCCTGCGCGACCCGGAGAACGGCCCGACCCTGCTCTTCGCCTGTTTCGTCGGGCCGGCGCTGCTGGTGATGCCGCTGTGGTCCCGGCTCGGCGCCCGGCTCGGCAAGCGGAGCGCCCTGGTCGCCGCCTCGGTGCTGCTCGCCGCCGGGACGCTTGCCCTGGTCGCCGCGCCGGCGCTGCCCGCCGCCGCCGTCTACGCGGTGGTCGCGCTGCTCGGCGTCGGGTACGCCGGCCAGCAGGTCTTCGCCCTGGCCCTGCTGCCGGACTGCGTCGCCCACGAGACCGCGCGGACCGGTCGCCGGCAGGCGGGCGTCTTCACCGGCCTGTGGACGGCGGGGGAGACCTTCGGCCTGGCGCTGGGCCCCGGCCTCTACGGCCTGGTACTCCAGGTCTCCGGCTACGTCTCCTCCGACACCGGCACCGCGGCGGCCCAGTCCGACCAGGCCCGGCTCGGCGTGCTGCTCGGCTTCACCGTGCTGCCCGCCCTGCTGGTCGGGCTCGGCGTGCTGCTGCTGCGCGGCTGGACCCTGGATCCCGACCCGAAGGGCGAGGAATGACCGACGAGGACGGCGTACCCGCCGAGCAGGTGCTGGCGGAGATCCGCGAGCTGCGGGCCCTCGACCGGCCGACGCACGGCGGACGGCTGTTCGCCTACGTCTACGACCCCGCCGTGCCCGGCCTGGACGAGCTGGCCGCCGCCGCGCACGCCGGCAGCGCGCACGTCAACGGGCTCGACCCGACCGCCTTCCCGTCCCTGCTGGCAATGGAGAACGCACTGGTCGGGGCGGCCGCCCGGCTGCTCGGCGGCGGCCCCGGCACGACCGCGCCGGAGGTGGTCGGCAGCGTCACCAGCGGCGGCACCGAGTCGCTGATCCTCGCCGTCAAGGCGGCCCGGGACGCCCGCCCCGAGCTGACCGCCCCCCGGATCGTGGTGCCGGCCAGCGGGCACGCCGCCTTCGCCAAGGCGCCCACCTGCTCGGGGTCACCCTCGACACGGTGCCGGTCGACCCGAAGACGCTGCGCCCGGCGGCCGCCGACGTGGCCGCCGCGATCGCCGGAGACGGTGCTGGTCGCCTGCTCCGCCCCCTCGTACGCGCACGGCGTCGTCGACCCGGTGGCGGAGATCGCCGCGGCGGCCGCGGCGGCCGGGGTGCGCTGCCACGTGGACGCCTGCTTCGGCGGCTGGACACTGCCCTACCTGCGCCGCCTCGGCGTGCCGGTGCCGCCGTTCGACTTCGCCGTCGACGGGGTCACCTCGATCTCGGTGGACCTGCACAAGTACGCGTACGCCCCGAAGGGCGTGTCGGTGCTGCTGCACCGCGACCCGGCGCTGCGCGCCCCGCAGTACTTCGCGTACGCGGACTGGCCCGGGTACACGATGGTCAACCCGGTGCTCGCCTCGACCCGCTCGGGCGGGCCGATCGCCGCCGCGTACGCCACCCTGCGGCACCTCGGCGACGCCGGCTACCTGCGGCTGGCCGCCGCGACCCGGGACGCGGTCACCGCGCTGGCCGACGCCGTGCGGGGCGTCGACGGGCTGCGGCTGATGGCCGAGCCGGAGTCGACGGTGGTCTGCTTCACCGCCACCGACCCGGAACTCGACCTCTTCGTGCTGGTCGACGAGCTGACCGCCCGGGGCTGGCACACCCAGCCCCAGCTCCGGTACGCCGATCTGCCGCCGAGCGTGCACCTGACCGTGACCGCCTCGGTCGCGCCCCGGGTCGCCGAGTTCGGCCCGGACCTGACCGCCGCGGTGGCCGCGACCCGGGCGGCCGGTCCGGTCCGGCTCCCCGCCGAGCTGCATGCGCTGGCGACCGCGCTGACCCCGCAGGCGCTCACCCCCGAACTGGTCGCCGGCCTGGCCGCCGGGCTCGGCCTCGCCGGGGGTCAGGGCGTGCCGGAGCGGATGGCGGTGGTGAACACCCTGCTGGACGCCGCCCCGCCGGCGCTGCGCGAGCGGCTGCTGGTCGAGTTCGTCAGCCTGCTGCAACGCCCCACGTACTGACCGGGGTGACCTCGTCAGCTCTTCACCCGCACGTTCACGTGGTTGTCCTGCAGCGTCCGGTCCTTCCAGTACCGGTTCTCCGAGTCGAGGTGCACGACCAGGGCGCTCGGCCGATCCAGCTGGTCCGGGTCGACCAGGAAGCGGAAGGTGTACGTCCGCCGTTCCCCGGCCGGCACGCCCGCCAGGCGGCAGCGACTCGAGGGATCCTCGGGCCGGCGGCAGGCCGCCCAGTCGCCGCCGTCCGGGGTGCCGATCAGCTCCAGCTCCGAGAAGCCCACCTGGGGCGCGTCGATCGGCCCCCGGTTGGTGACGGTGAGGGTCAACGTGCCGGGCCGTCGCCCGTCGGAGCCCGCCGGGCCCAGGACCATCTCCGCGGCGCTCAGCGAGAGATCCGTCAGCCGGGTGTCCGGCCCGAACTCCGCCGGCCCGCCGGTCCGGGTGAACCGGTCACCGTCCCAGCCGTACGTGCGCCACTGGTGGCGTGTCCAGTAGGCCGGGGTGTCGCAGCACGGTTGCAGGTCGGCCACCTGTGCCCGCACCTGCCCGTCGGCCTGCACCACGAAGCCGGTGACGTCCTCGATCTCCTGTTCGGTCCCCACGATGCGGCCCAGGGTCACGATCCGCCCCGCGTCGTCCCGGTCGAAGGCCACCAGCTGCTTCGCCTGCGCCTCGCCGATCCGGCAGCCGAGCAGGGCGACCGTCTCGGTCGCGCCGTCCCGGTCCAGGTCGCCGTGGCCGACGTCGAGCAGCGCGGGCACGAAGTCCATGCTCGGACCCGCGTGCAGCCGGACGTTCTCGGTGGTGCAGGTCGCCGGCGTAGGCGAGGGCCAGGCGGGCAGGGGGAGCCGGGCGGCCAGCAGCTGCGCCCGGCTGATCCGACCGTCCGGCGCCCGGGTGGGGCTGGTGCTGGTCGTCGCCGACGACGGAGTCGGGCTGCCGGAGCCGCTCGGCATCGGTGACGGGCTCGCGGTGGCGCTCGGCGTCGGCTCGACCGGGGTCGGGTCGGGGGTCGGGCGGTTCAGCGCCGCGTACCCGACGACCGGCCCGGCCAGCAGGGTCAGCGCCGCCGTGGCCCCGGCAGCGAGGTGGTTGCGCCGCCGCCGGCGTACGGCCCGCCGCACGGCGGCCGGTCCCGGCACCTCGATCTCGGTCATCGCCGCCTGCCGGTAGCGGGCGAACTCCGTGGCGAGAACATCCTGCTCAGGCATCCCGCACCTCCTCGGTGGTCTCGCGCAGGCGGGTGGCGAGCGCCGCCCGGCTCCGGTGCAGCCAGGACTTGACCGTGCCCTCGGCGACCTGCTCCTGAGCGGCGATCTCGGCGACCGTCAGGTCGGCGAGGTAGTGCAGCACCACGGCGCGGCGCTGCTTGGGCGGCAACTGCGCCAGGGCCAGGTCGAGCGCCACCCGGTCCGGCGTCGGCCCGGCCACGTGCGTCTCCCGCTGCCGCCGCAGGAACAGCTCGGCCCTACGCAGCCGCCGCCAGCGGTTGTGGCCCAGGTTCCAGGCGACCTTGCGGACCCAGGCGAGCGGGTCCTCGTAGCCGGCCACCCGGTCCCAGCGCACATACGCCCGGCAGAAGGCCTCCTGGACCAGGTCCTGCGCCTGGCCGAGGTCCCCGGTGTACGCGCCGAGCTGGACGACCAGCCCTCGGAAGTGCGCGTGGTAGAAGTCGTCGAACGTAAGCTCGGGCGGTTCGGGAGCCGGGCCGGGCGGTGGCCCGGCGACCCGCACGTCTCTTGTCACAGTCACTCGTCCTCCCCGTTGCGGCCGTGGGTCCGTACCCGCCGGCACCGGTCACTCCGGCACCGGCACCGGCCGGTTGTCGTCCTTCGTCGGGGGAGGGTGGTCGGGGCCGGGACGACCGGCTCCGGACGGGCACCGCCGGCCGAGACCCCCGTGCCCGGCCGGCGGTGGCTCATGGACGTCAGCCGTTGTCGACGGCGTCGAGCGTGACCCGGAGGACGTTGTCCGTCGGGTCGGCGTCGCGCACCTCGTCGGCCCCGGACAGCGTGCTGAGGGTCAGCTCGACGGTGCCGAGGTCACCGGCGACGGTGCCGGCCGGGGCGCGGAACAGCACGTCGAAGGCGCGCTCCTCACCGGCGGTCAGTTGCCCGCCCGGCACCTCGAACCACCCGCCGAAGCTCGGCGCGTCCTGCGGTTCCGTGCCGGTCACCTCCAACCCGCCGGGCAGAGTGGCCAGCACCGCCAGGTAGTCGTGCGGGGCGTCCCCGGCGTACCGCACGGTCACCGGCAGCCGGCCCGCGTACGTTCCGTCCGCCTGCCGGGTCAGCTCCACAGGGCCGACGCCCGCGCCGATCGCCGCCCTCGCCTCGGTGTCCCGCACGTACGGCCGGGGGTGGCGCAGCGAGCCATCGGTGCTCCGGAACAGGGTGGGAAAGTCCTCCCCGTCGGCCACCTGCCCGGTGTGCCCGGGCACCACCTCGACGCGCCCGTCGGCGGCGGTCATCGCGTACGGCCGGGGCGCGGTGAGCACCTCGAACGTGACGGCGAAGCTGCGTCGCTCACCGGGTGCCAGGTCCGGCCCGGGGAGCCCACACTCCACGATCCGGCGGTCGTCCACCCGGCCCGCGAAGGCACAGGCGTCGGTGGGTCGCAGCCCCTGGAACGAGCCGGCGACCGGCTCGGTGATCCGGACGCTGTAGTACTCGGCGGCGCCGCTGCGGTTGGTGACCGTCACCGGCACGCTGCCCTGGTAGCCCCGGGCGGTCGGCTCCAGGATCAGCCGGCCCGCCGAGATGGTGGCCGGCCCCTCGGTCGCCGTGCTGGCGGCGGCGATGGCCGGCGCCGCGCCCAGGACGGCCAGCGCCGACCCGAGCAGCACGCCGGCGACCCGTCCTCCGGTTCCTACGTTCATGCTTGCTCCCCGTGGTCGTCGTCGCGGCGTCCGCCGCGACCCGTTGGCGCGGCGCGGCGATCGGTTCCGTCCGCGTCCTCACACCGGTAGAAGCCTGCGACGGCCGTTCCGGTTGCAGCCCGGGCGCTGTGGTTGACTGTCCGGTGGGAGACAGGAAGGGGGCGGTCGTGCAGCTGCCGGGAGTGCTCGGCGAGCCGATCCGGTTCGTGCTGAACTGGGGCCGCCGCTACTCGCTCTGGGTCTTCAACTTCGGCCTTGCCTGCTGCGCGATCGAGTTCATCGCCACCAGCATGGGGCGGCACGACTTCATCCGGTTGGGCGTGATCCCGTTCGCCCACGGGCCCCGGCAGGCCGACCTGATGGTGGTCTCCGGCACGGTCACCGACAAGATGGCCCCGGCGATCAAGCGCCTCTACGACCAGATGCCCGAGCCGAAGTACGTGATCTCGTTCGGCGCCTGCTCCAACTGCGGCGGCCCGTACTGGGACTCGTACTCGGTGACCAAGGGCGTCGACCAGCTCATTCCGGTCGACGTCTACGTGCCCGGCTGTCCGCCCCGGCCGGAGGCGCTGCTGCACGGCATCCTCCGCCTGCAGGAGAAGATCGCCGCCGAGCAGTCCGGGATCGGCGGCGTGGCCCGCCCCGACGCGCTCGCCTCGCCGGCGGACGCCGCGCCGCGCCCGGACTCCCCACCCCGCCCGGTCAGCTCGCTCACCTCCCCGCCGGTACGCCCGCCGGCGTCCTGAGCCGCCACCGGCCCGACCGGCGACGCTGTCCGGACCGACCGGATGATCTTCGATGTCGGCCGGTATCGCTATCTTGCTGAGATGAGATCCATGCGGGCAACGGGGGCCGCCCTCCTGGCGCGCTCGCCATAGTTCCTCTCACCGCTGCTCCGGCAGCCGCCGACACCGTCGGCTACACCGGCGTCGTCCGCGATTCCGACGGCACGCCCGTCGCGAACGCCTGCTTCGCCCTGCACACCTCGCCCACCGCCGTCGCCGCCGAGTACTGCTCCGACGCGCAGGGCCGCTACACCATCCCCGGCGCGTGGAACGCGCCCGACTACAAGATCCGGATGCACGCCGACGGATTCCGCACCCAGTGGTGGTACGACGCCCCCGACTACCTGAACGCGTCGGCCGTCTCGATCCCGGCGGGCGCCACGGTCGAGCAGGACTTCACCCTGGGTCGGGGCGCCGGCAGCATCAGTGGCCGGATCACCGACCAGTACGGCACGGGAGCCGCGGTCAGCGTCGCGGTGCACGGCGAGGACTCCTCCTACCAGGCCATCGCGTACACCTGGGACCTGGGCGACGGGCGCTACGCGCTGAACAATCTGCCGCCCGGCCGCTACCGGATCTCCGTCTACGACAACGTGCACGGCACCCAGTGGGTGCCCGGGAAGGAAACCCGGGAGGAGGGCACGGTCTACACCCTCACCGACGGCGGCGCGCTCACCGTCGACGAGCGGCTCCTGCCGCTGGGCACTGTCGAGGCCCGGGTGACCGACGCGGTTACCGGCATGCCGGTGCGCCGGCCCTGCCTGTACATCTCCGGCGGCAAGGACGAGACGGTCTGCGGCACCAACGGGCTGGTCCGGGTGCCCGACGTGCGGCCCGGCACCTGGGAGCTGGACGTCTCCGCCGGGGCCTCGTACTTCCCGCTGGATCCGCGTCCCACCGTCGACGTGGTCCGTGGCCAGGTCACCACGGTCTCCTACCAGCTGCGCCCGGGCGCGGCGTTCGCCACCGCTGTGCAGGACGCGGCGACCGGGCAGCCGGTCGGCGGCATCTGCCTGCACCTCGTGCAACCGAAGTGGGGCGGCCAGTCCGCGCACATGCGCCAGTACTGCTCGTCGGAGGACGGCCACCTGGAGGTGGGCCCGTTCGAGGACAACGAGCTGGCCACCTGGCAGCTCTACGCCTTCCAGGCGACCAACCCGTACGAGCCGCCGGTGAAGCGCTACGGCGACCAGTGGGTCACCGCGAACGGGGGCAGCGGTGATCAGCGCGAGGCGCTGTCGGTGACGCTGAAGGCCCGAGAGACGCTCACCATCCCGACGATCCGGGTGGACCCGCCCGGCACCATCACCGGGACGATCCGCAACGCCGCCGGCGCGGTGGTGCCCGGCGTCTGCGCCTACCCGTTCGCGTTCCACCCGGGGCAGGGCGCGATCTTCGGCAAGAACTGCGCCACCGCCGAGGGCCGCTACACCATCGACGATCTCGGCCCGTACCGCTGGCCGATCGAGTTCGCGCCGAGCCCCAACAGCGGGTACGCCTGGCAGTGGTCCGGCGACGTCGCCGACCGGTTCGCCGCCACCCGGACCCTGGTCACCTCGGGCGGCACCGCCACGGTGGACGCCAAGCTGGTCAACGGCGGCGTGCTGGCCGGCAAGGTCACCGACCCGGTGAACCCGACCGCGACCGGCTACGTCTGGACGTACAACGCGCGGACCGGCGACATCGCCAGCGCCTCGTACGGCTACTTCGACAGCGGCAGCGGCGGGGCGTTCACCGTGCGGGGCCACCGCACCCAGGACGTGTACGTCGAGTACTGGGTCGACAAGGAGTGCTGGTACGGCGTCCGGAACGCCACCACCGTGGCGATGAAGGCCGGTGCCACCACCACCATCGCCGCGGACACCACCCGCACCTGCGGTCGCGCCCCGGTGACCGGCTCGCAGACCCGCACCTCCGCCCCGAGCTGACTCGGCCGTCCGGCCGGCCGGGTGGCCGGTCCGGTGGGTGCCACCCGCCGGACCGGTCCGCCCGGCTCGCTCGCTCGGACGAGCGCCCCGGCTGGCGGCCGGGGGTTAGCCTGCGGTCCATGACCCAGTCCGCGGAGCAGCGTTCCGCCTTCATCGTCGACGTGCTCACCGAGGAGTTCGGTGCGTCGATGGCACTCGACCCGGCGGCCTTCCGCCGCAAGTTCCGCAAGATGGCCGCCTCCCCGTTCGCCTTCTACCGGGGCAGCGCGTCCCTGTTCTACGCCGACCAGCGCGGCGACTTCGCCGACGAGGCGTTTCTCGACGAGCGGACCAGCCGGGTGTGGATCCACGGCGACCTGCACGCGGAGAACTTCGGCACCTACATGAACGGCTCCGGGCAGTTGGTGTTCAACGTCAACGACTTCGACGAGGCGTACGTCGGGCCGTTCTCCTGGGACCTCAAGCGCCTGGCGGCCAGCGTCGCCCTGCTCTGCTACGCCAAGGCCCTCTCGGACCAGGTGATCAGCGACCTGGTCGCCCGGTTCGCCCGGTCGTACCTGACCGAGCTGCGGGCCATCGCGGCCGGCGGGGACGACGCGATCGGCTCGATCACCCTGGACAACGCCGACGGCGTGCTGCGCCGGGTGCTCCAGCAGGCCCGGCTCAACACCCGGGTGGACCTGCTCGCCACGCAGACCACCATCGACAACTACGAGCGCCGCTTCTCCCTCGGCGACGGGGTGTTCGAGATCGACGCGGCCACCCGGAAGAAGGTCTGCGCGGCCTTCGAGCACTACCTGACCACGCTGCCCGAGACCACCGCGCGGCTGCGCCCGGTCGCGGCCCATATCAAGGACGTGGTGCTGCGCAAGGGCGTGGGCATCGGCTCGGCCGGGCTGCCGTCGTACAACCTGCTGCTGGAGGGGCACACCCAGGCGCTGGAGAACGACGTCGTGATCTACATGAAGCAGGCGCAGGTGCCCGCGGTGGCCCGGCACATCGCCGACGAGCGGGTCCGCGGCTACTTCCGGCACCAGGGCCACCGTACGGCCGAGTCGCAGCGGGCACTGCAGGCGCACGCCGACCCGTGGCTGGGCTTCACCGAGCTGGACGGGAGCGGCCAGCTCGTCGCCGAGGTCTCCCCGTACGCCGCCGATCTGGACTGGGCGGACGTCAACGAGCCGGACGAGCTGGCCGGGGTGCTCAGCGACCTGGGCCGGGCGGTGGCCCGGATGCACTCGGTCGCCGACGACGAGTCCAGCCACGACCTGGTGGACTACTCCACCGAGGAGTCGATCGTGGCGGCGGTCGACGCCGACGAGGCCGGGTTCGTCGCCCACCTCGTCGACTTCGCGCACGTCTACGGCGTCCGGACCCGGGAGGACCACCAGCTCTTCGTGGACCTGTTCCGCAACGGCCGCCTGCCCGGCATCTGAGCCGTCCGCCGGCTCAGGCGGTGAAGTCGAGCACCGTCTTGATGTCTCCGCCGGTGTGGGTGTACGCCTCGGCGTACGCCGACACCGGCACCCGGCGGGTGATCAGCGAGGTCAGCCAGGACTGGTCGGCCCGGGCGAGCGCCTGGGCGGCCAGGTCCCAGTGCCGCCGGTTGGCGTTGACCGACCCGAAGACCACGTTGTTCTCCAGCACCAGGTCCCGGTTGAGCGCGCCCGCGTCGAAGTCCATGCTCCGGCCGCCGCTGGAGACGCCGGTCAGGCAGACGATGCCGATCGGCCCGGCCTTGCACATCGCGTCCAGCAGCACCGGCGGGGCGCCGGTGCACTCGACCACCACGTCCGGTTCGAAGTCCAGCTCGGCCACCGGCACGGTGTGGTACGTCGCGCCGAGCGCCCGGACCAGGTCCGGCTTCGGGCCGGTGGTGTTCCGGTCGAGGACGTGCACGGCCAGGCCGCGCTGGGTGGCCAGCAGCGCGGCCAGCAGGCCGATCGGCCCGGCGCCGGTGATCAGCGCGGTCTGCGGCTTCCACTCGGCGCGGGCGCCAATCCGCTCGATGTGGTCCCAGGCCTTCGCCACCACGCTGGTCGGTTCGAGCAGCATCCCGACCGGGGCGAGGGCCGGGTCGAGGCCGACGGCGAACTTCGGTTGGATCCGCCACCGGTCCCGGGCGAAGCCGGGCAGCCCCTTGATCCCGTGCTCGGTGTACTTCCCGTTGCGGCACATGTCCCACTCGTCGACCGCGCAGTTCGGGCAGGGCACCGGGTCGGGGTGGCGGACCACGCCGGCCACCAGGTCGCCGGGGTGCAGGGTGCCGGTCGGGTCCTCCAGCACCCGGCCCAGTGACTCGTGCCCGAGCACCAGCCGCTCCTGGCCGGGTGGCGCCTCGCCGTACTCGCCCGCGACGATCTCCAGGTCGGTGCCGCAGATGCCGACCGCCAGCGCCTCGACCAGGATCGCGCCCTCCTCGGGCGCCGGCTCGGGCCAGTTGTCCACGAGTTGGACCGATTCGGGCACTCCGGGAGTCACAGTGACAGCGCGCACGGTGACCATCTTTCCCCCTCCGGCGGCCACCCGCCGGGTAAAGCGGCCAGATGCCGCCCGGGCGGCCCGACACGGCCGCGCGCCGGCGGCCCTAGGATCAGCGGCATGACTCCGGAAGAGGTCGGCCAGCGGGTGGTCGCGTTGCTCGCGCCGGTCGAGGCCACCGCATCGGTCTCCGGCGGTCAGTCCCACGCCCGCGCCACCGTCGACGTACCCCTCGCGAGCTGGACCGACGCGCTGCGCGCGGCGCGTGACGACGCCGAGCTGGCCTGCGACTTCTTCGACTGGCTCTCCGCCGTCGACGAGCTGGCCGAGGGCTTCGACGTGGTGGTCCACCTCTGGTCGACCACCCACCGGCACGGCGTGCTGCTGCGCACCCGGGTGCCCCGCGAGTCGCCGACGGTGCCCTCGGTGGTCGGCCTCTGGCCGGGCGCCGCCTGGCACGAGCGGGAGACCCACGAGATGTTCGGCATCGACTTCGCCGGTCACCCCGGGCTGGCCCCGCTGCTGCTGCCGCCGGAGTTCGAGGGGCATCCGCTGCGCAAGGAGTTCGTGCTCGCCTCCCGGGTGGCCAAGCCCTGGCCGGGGGCGAAGGAGCCGGGTGAGTCGGAGGCCGGCGGCGGTCGCCGGCCGATCCGGCCGCCGGGCGTACCCGCGCCGGTGGAGTGGGGCGTCACCAGCGCGCCGCCGGCCCGCTCGATCACCGCCGGCTTGTCCGGGGTGCGGGCGGCGGGGCCGAGTACGAACTGGTCCAGGGTGTCGGCGGCGAACGTCATTGCGATGTCCTTCTTCACACCTGCGCGACGGTCTTCAGGTAGTCGCCCACCGTCCGGCGGAACCGCTCCGGCTCCTCCAGGTGCGGTACGTGGCTGGAGTCGTCGAACAGCTCCCAGCGCGCGTCCGGGATGAGGTCGAGGAAGGGCCGGACGGTGGCCGGGGTGGCCTCGTCGTGGCGGCCCGAGAGGACCAGGGTGGGCACCGCGATGTCGGCGAGACAGTCGGTGACGCCCCAGTCCTTCAGCGACCCGATGACGTGGAACTCGCTCGGTCCGTTCATCGCGAGGTACACCGTCGGGTCGTTGTAGAGCTCGTAGAAGGAGGCCTGGTAGTCGCGCGGCCACGGGTCGAGCCGGCACAGGTGCCGGTCGTAGAAGACCTTGGTGGCCGCGTGGTACTCGTCGCTGTCGGTGGTGCCCGCCGCCTCGTGCCGGCGCAGCGTGTCGTCGACCCCGGCCGGCAGCGCGGCGCGCAGCTCCGCCATCGCCGCCAGCCACAACGGGTACGACGCCGGCGCGTCGGCGATGATCAGGCCCTTGAGGCCGGCCGGCGCCGTCGCCGCGTGCTTCGCCACCAGCAGCCCGCCCCAGGAGTGTCCGAACAGGGCGTAGTTGTCGGCGATCCCGAGGTGGCGCAGGAGGTTGTCCAGCTCGTCGAGGAAGAGCTGGACGGTCCAGAACTCGGCCGGCGGCCCGGCAGGTGGGTGGAACCCCCGTTGCCCAGCTGGTCGTAGTGGACGACGGGGGTGCCGCCGTCGGCGAACACCGAGAGGCTGGTCAGGTAGTCGTGGGTGCTGCCGGGGCCGCCGTGCACGACCACCAGCGCGGTCCGTTGCGGCGACAGCTCCCCCGTGACCCGGTACCAGGTCCGGAATTCGCCGAACGGCGCCGTCCCCTTGGTCGTCGGTGCGGTCACTAGACGCGGCGGCCGGTGACCGGGAAGGTACCGAACATGCCCGGCTTGGCCTTGCCGGTCATGGTGTCGCCGTTGACGGTGACGGTGACCTTCATGGTCAGCGGGACCGGCTTGCGGCACTTGATCTTCCACGAGGCGACGTCGCCGACCAGCTCGCCGTCGATGATGTCGGGGTCGATGACCTGGCCGTTGGCCCGGGCCTTGCCGATCAGCTTCTCGCCCTCGGCGGTCAGGTCGACCCAGAGGCTCTGCTTGCCGAGCGGGCTCTCGATGTCCAGCTGCCAGCTGCCGTCGGTGCTCATCCGTTGCTCCCTATCGTGCGTCGATCGCTTCCCGTGGCAGACACTATGGATCGCGGCGGGCGGTCCATACCCCTATCAGCCCCTAGGGGCGAGCGTCCCGAGCCACTCCTCGACGACCTCCGCGGCGACCGCCGCCCGGTCCTCGATCATGGTGAAGTGGGTGGCCGCGACGGTGCGGTACTCGTGCGTCGGCTCCCAGGGCCGGGCCTGCCAGGAGCCGTCGTCGGCCGCGTCGGGCCGGAACGGCTCGGCCGCGCCGACGAAGAGCACCGGCGCCTGGACCGGGTCCAGCCGGAAGCGGGGCACCAGGTCGAAGTAGCGGTTCATCCCCGACAGGGCGGCGCTGTTGAGCATCCCGAAGCGGGCGTCGGCCTGGACCAGCCCGACGGTGAGCTGCTCCATCAGGCGGGACTGGTCCCGGTCGTCGGTGTCGACCCGGTAGGTGTCCATCAGCACCACCCCGGCCGGGCGCACCCCCAGGCTCCGCTCCAGGTGCCCGGCGGTGGCGTAGGCGAGCGTCCCGCCCGAGGAGTAGCCGATGAGGACGAACGGGCGCCCGGCGGCGGCCCGGACCACGCTCTCGGCGAGCACGTCGACCACCGCGTCCACCGAGTCGGGCAGCCGCTCCCCGGCGACGAACCCCGGGTTGGTCAGCGACACCATCGGACGCCGGCCACGGAACGCGGCGGCCAGCCGGGCGTGCTGGTGCGGGCCGCCGGTGGCCATCGGGGGTGCTGATCCCGATGAGCACGGGTGACCCGGGCCCGTCGGCCATGGTGACGCCCGGTGGCACCGCCCCGAAGTCGGCGGCGGAGGTGAACCGGGGTCGCAGGTCGGCCACCGCCCGCAACAGGTTGAAGCCCTTGAGCACCTCGTTGCCCAGCACCGCCGCCCCGGAACAGCCCGGCCAGGGTGTCCGGCTCGCCGGCCGGCTCCGGGGCGGGCGCGCCACCGGCG
>NZ_JAEVHN010000045.1:0-20319 GCF_016803375.1 Micromonospora sp. 4G55 | reverse complement strand
TGCCGACCGACGGCCTGGACGCGGCGCTGCGCGCCCTGCCGGTGACGCTGTCCACCATGGGTCGGGGCCTGGACGCCGATCACGCCTACTTCCTGGCGGCGGCCGCCGCCGGCCGGCACGCGGCCCGCCTGGCGGCCTGACCGCCGGGCGGGATCAGCCGACGAGGAAGATCAGTGCCAGCCAGCCGCCGACGATGGCGATCAGCGCGACCGCGAGCACCCAGGTCGGCACGGTGTACTCGCCGCGACGGTTGCGCTCGATCTCGGCGCGGATCTTCTCCCGGCGCCGCTCGATCCAGTTGAGCTTCTCGGTGCCGCGTTCGCGGTCGGAGGGTGAGGAAGTGTTCATCGCGACGCCAGCGTACCGGTGCGTCGGCGGCCGGTGCCCGGCACCGCGCCGACGTCCTCACATGCTGGCGATCAGGCGTTCCACCCGCTCGTCGTACGCCCGGAACGGGTCCTTGCAGAGCACGGTGCGCTGGGCCTGGTCGTTGAGCTTCAGGTGCACCCAGTCGACGGTGAAGTCGCGCCGCTTCTCCTGGGCGTGCCGGATGAACTCGCCGCGCAGCCGGGCCCGGGTGGTCTGCGGCGGGGTCTCCTTCGCCTCGAAGATCTCCGGGTCGGTGGCCACCCGGTCGACCTGCCCGCGCCGCTCCAGCAGCCCGTAGAGGCCCCGGCCGCGACGCAGGTCGTGGTAGGCCAGGTCCATCTGGGCCACCCGGGGGTGCGACAGCGGCAGGTCGTGCTTGCGCTGGTAGCGCTCGATCAGCCGCAGCTTGGTCACCCAGTCGATCTCGCGGGCCACCGGGTCCAGGTCGCCGCTCTCCACCGCGCTGAGCACCCGGCCCCACAGCTCCACCACCCGCTTGGCGGTCTGGTCGCCGCCCCGGCGCTCGACGAACTCGGTCGCCTTGGCCAGGTATTCCTGCTGGATCTCCAGCGCGCTGACCTCCTTGCCGGAGGCCAGCCGGACCTTACGCCGGCCGGTGATGTCGTGCGACACCTCCCGGATGGCCCGGATCGGGTTCTCCAGCGTCAGGTCGCGCATCACCACCCCGGCCTCGATCATCCGCAGCACGATGTCGGCGCTGCCCACCTTGAGCAGCGTGGTGACCTCGTTCATGTTCGAGTCACCGACGATCACGTGCAGCCGGCGGTACCGCTCGGCGTCCGCGTGCGGCTCGTCGCGGGTGTTGATGATCGGACGGCTGCGGGTGGTCGCCGAGGAGACGCCCTCCCAGATGTGCTCCGCCCGCTGCGACAGGCAGTACACCGCCCCGCGCGGGGTCTGCAGCACCTTGCCGGCGCCGCAGATCAGCTGGCGGGTCACCAGGAACGGGATGAGCACGTCGGCCAGCCGGCCGAACTCCCCGTGCCGGGAGACCAGGTAGTTCTCGTGGCAGCCGTACGAGTTGCCGGCCGAGTCGGTGTTGTTCTTGAACAGGTAGATCTCACCGGCGATGCCCTCGTCGTGCAGCCGCTTCTCGGCGTCGACGAGCAGCCCCTCCAGGATCCGCTCGCCGGCCCGGTCGTGGGCCACCAGGTCCACCACCGAGTCGCACTCCGGGGTGGCGTACTCCGGGTGTGAGCCGACGTCCAGGTAGAGCCGGGCACCGTTGCGCAGGAACACGTTGCTGGACCGGCCCCACGACACGACGCGGCGGAAGAGGTACCGGGCGACCTCGTCAGGGGACAGCCGACGCTGCCCGCGGTAGGTACAGGTGACGCCGTACTCGGTCTCGAGGCCGAAGATTCGCCGCTCCATGCTGTGACATTAGCCGCCCGGAGGCCCCGTTCGTCACTGTCACCGCACAGGTCGTGCTCTCCGGTCGATCACATACCGTCCGAGTACGACATTCCGTCCGGCCGCAGACTCGCCGTGAACGCCCGGCAGGCCTCGTACTCGGGCAGCAGGCCGGACTCGCGGGCCTGCGCCAGCGTCGGCGCGGCGGCGTCCCGGGCGGAGAGCTGCGGGGCCTCGGCCGGCCACTCGATGGCCAGGTCGGCGTCGAGCGGGTGCACCGCGTGCTCGCCCGTCGGGTTGTAGGTGGTCGAGCAGAGGTAGCTCAGCGTCGCGTCGTCGGTCAGCGCGCAGAAGCCGTGCCCCAGCCCCTCGCTGAGGTAGACCGCGCGCCGGTCGACGTCGTCGAGCCGGACGCCCTCCCACCGGCCGAACGTCGGCGAGCCGACCCGCAGGTCCACGATCACGTCCAGCACCGCGCCGCGCACGCAGGTGACGTACTTGGCCTGGCCCGGGGGCACGTCGGCGAAGTGGATGCCGCGCACCACGCCGCGCGCGGAGACCGACAGGTTGGCCTGGGCCAGTCGCAGCGGATGCCCGACCGCCTCGGCGAGTCGGTCGAAGCGGTACCACTCCATGAACAGCCCGCGCGGGTCGCCGTGCTGCTGCGGGCTGATCTCCCAGGCGCCCTCGATACCCAGCTGCCGAATCTTCACGAGCGGGGTACCACCTCTCCGTGCTTCTCCGCCAGCAGGCCGAGCAGGTAGTCGCCGTAACCGCTCTTGGTCAGCGGCTCGGCCAGCGCGCGCAGCTGGTCGTCGTCGATCAGGCCGGCCCGCCAGGCCACCTCCTCGACGCAGCCGATCTTCATGCCCTGGCGCTCCTCGATCACCCGGACGAACTCGCCGGCCTGCATCATCGAGGCGAAGGTGCCGGTGTCCAGCCAGGCGGTGCCCCGGTCCAGCACGGTCACCGACAGCTCCCCGGCCTCCCGGTACGCCTCGTTGACCGCGGTGATCTCCAGCTCGCCCCGGGCGCTGGGCTTGAGGTCGCGGGCGATGCCCACCACCCGGTTGTCGTAGAAGTACAGGCCCGGCACCGCGTACCGGGACTTCGGCTTCTCCGGCTTCTCCTCGATCGACAGCACCTTGCCCTCGTCGTCGAAGTCGACCACGCCGTACGCCTCCGGGTTGGCCACCGGGTACGCGAACACCCGCCCGCCGACCGGGTCGCCGTGCGCGGCGAGCTGCCGGCCCAGGCCCGCGCCGTGGAAGATGTTGTCGCCCAGGATCAGCGCCACCGACTCGTCGCCGATGAAGTCCGCGCCGAGCACGAACGCCTGCGCGATGCCCTCCGGGCGGGCCTGGGTGACGTACTCCAGCCGCAGGCCCCACTGGCTGCCGTCACCGAGCAGCCGCTCGAACTGGGACTGGTCCTCCGGCGTCGTGATCACCAGGATCTCCCGCACCCCGGACATCACCAGGGTCGACAGCGGGTAGTAGACCATCGGCTTGTCGAAGATCGGCATCAGCTGCTTGGAGACCGCCCGGGTGATCGGCCAGAGCCGGGATCCGGTGCCACCAGCGAGAAGGATTCCACGCACCCGGGGAGACTACCTGCACCGGCGTCAACCGGACACCGGGGTCGCCGTCCCCCGGGGTCCGCCAGGATTCGCGTACACTTCCGGACCCGTGAGGATTCTCGTCACCGGCGGAGCCGGATTCATCGGGTCGGAGTACGTACGGATGCTGCTGGGCGTGCCCGGCGGCGACGCTGCCGGGGTGCCCGCCGTCGAGCCCACCGCGGTGACGGTGTTGGACAAGTTGACCTACTCGGGCAACCTGAACAACCTCGCCCCGGTGCGCGAGGACGCGCGGCTGCGCTTCGTGCAGGGCGACATCTGCGACCCGGCCCTGGTCGACCAGGTCGTCGCCGATCACGACGTGATCGTGCACTTCGCCGCCGAATCGCACGTCGACCGCTCGATCGCCGGCGCCGCGCCGTTCGTCACCACCAACGTGCTGGGCACCCAGACGCTGCTGGACGCCGCGCTGCGGCACGGCACCGGCCGTTTCGTGCACGTCTCCACCGACGAGGTGTACGGCTCGATCGACGAGGGCTCCTGGACGGAGACCTGGCCGCTGGCCCCGAACTCCCCGTACTCGGCCTCCAAGGCCGGCTCGGACCTGCTCGCGCTGGCCTACCACCGCACCCACGGCATGGACGTGGTGGTCACCCGCTGCTCCAACAACTACGGGCCGTACCAGTTCCCGGAGAAGGTCATCCCGCTGTTCGTGACCAACCTGCTCGACGGCGGCACCGTCCCGCTCTACGGCGACGGCGGCAACGTCCGCGACTGGCTGCACGTGCACGACCACTGCCGGGGCATCGCCCTGGTGCAGCAGAAGGGTCGCGCCGGCGAGGTCTACAACATCGGCGGCGGCACCGAGCTGAGCAACAAGGAACTCACCGGCCGGCTGCTCGAGGCGTGCGGCGCCGACTGGGACCGGGTGGTCCCGGTCGCCGACCGCAAGGGCCACGACCGCCGCTACTCGCTGGACATCAGCAAGATCAGCGCCGAGCTGGGGTACGCCCCGAGCATCGACCTGGACCGCGGCCTGGCCGAGACGGTGCAGTGGTACCGGGACAACCGGGCCTGGTGGGAGCCGCTGAAGGCGACCAAGGTCGCATGAGCCGAGTGCTCGTCACCGGCGCGGGCGGGATGCTCGGCCGGGACCTGCTGGCCGTGCTCGCGACCCGGCCGGACCTGAAGGTGACCGCCGCCACCCGCGCCGAGCTGGACATCACCGACGCCGAGGCCGTCGACGCCGCCGTCGCCGGCCACGACGTGGTGTTCAACACCGCCGCGTGGACCGACGTCGACGGCGCGGAGCAGCACGAGGCGGCCGCCACCGCGGTCAACGGCGACGCGGTCGCGCACCTCGCGCGGGCCTGCGCCGCCACCGGCGCGCGGCTGCTGCACGTCTCCACCGACTACGTCTTCCCCGGCGACGCCGGGCAGCCGTACGCCGAGGACGCGCCCACCGACCCGGTCAACGCGTACGGCCGCAGCAAGCTGGCCGGGGAGCGGGCCGTGGCCCGATTCCTCCCGGAAACCGGCTACGTCGTCCGTACCGCGTGGCTCTACGGCGCGCACGGGCCGAACTTCGTGGCCACCATGCTCCGCCTCGCCGAGCAGCGCGAGCAGCTCGACGTCGTCGACGACCAGCAGGGCCAGCCCACCTGGTCGTACGCGCTGGCCACCCAGCTGGTGGCGCTGGCCGACGCGGCGCTGGCCGGCCGCGCCCCGGCCGGGGTCTACCACGGCACCTGCTCCGGCCGGACCACCTGGTACGGCCTGGCCCGCGCCACCTTCACCCTCGCCGGTCTCGACCCGGAGCGGGTGCGACCCACCACCAGCGACCGGTTTCCGCGTCCGGCCGCCCGACCGGCGTACAGTGTGCTAGGGCACGACCGCTGGGCGGCCGCAGGTCTTCCGCCGCTGCCGGACTGGCGTGACACGCTGTCCGACGCCTTCGACTCCCCCACTCCACCCGCCCCGTGGAAGGTCGCATGAAGCTCACCCTGGTCACCGGTCTGACCGGCCTGCTCCTGCTGGTCACCATCGTCGAGCTGCTGCGTCGCCGGCAGCTCCGCGAGAAGTACGGCATGCTCTGGCTGGCCGTCCTTCTGATCGTCATTCCGCTGTCGCTCTTCCCCCGCCTGCTCGACAACGTGGCCGGCTTCTTCGGGGTGGTCTCCGGCGTCAGCCTCGTGCTCTTCCTCGGCATCGTCTTCCTGCTGCTGGTGTGCGTGCACCTCAGCTGGGAGGTCAGCGCCCTCGAGGAGGAGACCCGCACCCTGGCCGAAGACTTCGCCCTGCTCCGCGCCCAGGTCGACGCCGACCGCGCGGCCCGCACCGAATCAGCCCGAGACGAACTGGTGTCCCACGATGGTTAACGGCAAGCGCGTCCTGATCATCATCCCCGCGCTCAACGAGTCCGGCTCGATCGCCGACGTCGTCGGCGAGGTCCGCGGCGAGCTGCCCGGCGTCGACGTGCTGGTGGTCGACGACGGCTCCACCGACCGCACCGCGGCGGTGGCCGCCGCCGCCGGCGCGCGGGTCGCCAAGCTGCCGTACAACCTCGGCGTCGGCGGGGCCATGCGGCTCGGCTACCGGTACGCCCGGGACAACGACTACGACGTCGCCATCCAGATCGACGCCGACGGCCAGCACGACCCGCGCTACGTGCCGAAGCTGGTCGACCTGCTCGACGACAACATCGACCTGGTGATCGGCGCCCGGTTCGCCGGCGAGGGCGACTACAGCGTCCGCGGCCCCCGCCGCTGGGCCATGGTCATGCTCTCCGCCGTGCTCTCCAAGGTCGCCAAGACCAAGCTCACCGACACCACCTCCGGCTTCCGCGCCGCCAACCGGCGGGTCATCGAGATGTTCGCCGGCTGGTACCCGGCCGAGTACCTCGGCGACACCGTCGAGACGCTGGTGCACACCGCCCGCCGCGGCTACAAGATCCGGCAGGTGCCGGTGGCCATGCGCAAGCGGATGGCCGGCACGCCCAGCCACTCCCCCGCCAAGGCGATGATCTACCTCGGTCGCGCGTTCGCGGTACTCACGCTGGCGCTCATCCGCCGGTGATCCGGCGGCTGCTCCACCTCGTCCCGCCCGGCACCCTCGCCGTGGGTGCCGGGCTGGCCCTGCTCGGGCTGGCCTCCTACGTCCACCTCGCGGTGGCCGGGCACAGCCTCACCGAGGCCGACTACTCCTCCCTGTCGGTGCTCTGGTCGATCGTCTTCACCCTCGGCATCGGCGTGTTCATGCCCGTCGAGCAGGAGGTCGCCCGGGTCGTCGCCGCCCGCCGCAGCCAGGGACTGCCGCCCGGTCCCGTGCTGGCCCGGGGCGCCGTCCTCGCCGCCGGGGTGCTCGCCGTCATGGTCGTGGTGATCCTCGCCGCGCACGGGCCGCTCACCGACCGGCTCTTCGCCGGCGACGCCGCCATGGTCACCGTGCTGATCGGCGCGCTCGTCGCCATGGCCGTCGCCTACACCACCCGCGGCGTCCTCTCCGGCCTGCAACTCTTCCCCTGGTACGGCACCCAGCTCGGCGTCGACGGCGGACTGCGGATCGCCATGGTGGCCGTGCTCGGGCTCACCGGCGTCACCTCACCCCTGTGGTACGGGCTGGTGCTGGTGATCGCCCCGCTGGCCGGCGTGCTGCTGACCCTGCCGCCGGTGCTGCGGGCCGCCGGCGGCGGCGTCCCGGTCGCCTGGGGCGCGCTGCTGCGCGGCCTCGGCCTGCTCACCGTCTCCAGCCTGCTCTCCCAGGTCGTGGTGAACGTCGGCGTGATCAACGTACGGCTGCTCGACCCGTCGGACGTCGCCACCGCCGGAGCGCTGCTCTCCGCGCTGGTGCTGGTCCGCATCCCGCTGTTCGTCTTCGCCTCCCTGCAGGCGTCGCTGCTGCCCGGCCTGGCCACCTCGGCCACCACCGGCGACCTGCGCGGCTTCCACAGCCTGCTGCGCCGGGCGCTCGGCATCGTCACCGCGCTCGGCGTCCTCGGCGCGATCGGCGCGATCGCCCTCGGCCCCTGGCTGGTGGGCACCCTGTTCGACGCCGCCGACGTGCTCGGCCACGGCGACTTCGCCTGGCTGGCCGTGGCCACCCTGGCCTACCTGTGGGCGATGGTCCTCGGCCAGGCGCTGCTCGCCCTCGACCGGCACCGCGCGCAGGCCCTCGCCTGGACCGTCGGCGTGGCCGCCCTGGTCGCCGTGACCCTCACCCCGGCGTCGGTGGCGCTCCGCGTCGAGCTGGCCTACACCGTCGGCTCCGTCGTGGTGGCCGTCGCCATGGCGCTGCTGCTGCGCCGCCAGTCCCGCCCCACCCACACCCCGACCCGGTCCCTCGACGACGCCGTGGCGACCGGAGTATCCGGAGGCATCCGATGACCCGCCCGCAGGTGACCGCGGTGATGCTGGCCTACGGCGCCGAGCCGTACCTGGTCGACGCCGCCCGGGCCGTGCTGGACAGCACCGACGTCGACATCGACCTGGTCGTGGTCGACAACGGCTGCACCGGCGACGGCATCGACGTCGTCAAGGGCTTCCCCGGCGTCCGGGTGACCCGCCCCGAGGAGAACACCGGTTACTCCGGCGGATGCCGCGTCGGCGCCGCCGAGGCCACCGGCGAGTGGCTGGCCTTCGTCAACAGCGACGCCATCGTCACCCCCGACGCCCTGGCCAAGGTCGTCGCCGTGGCCGGCGAGCCGGACGTGGGCGCCGCCATGGCCTCCATCCGCCTCGCCGACAACCCGGAGCTGATCAACACCTCCGGCAACCCGCTGCACTTCACCGGGCTGTCCTGGGCCGGCGGCAACGGCGAGCCCGCCAGCGCCCACGCCATCCGCACCACCGTGCCGTCGCTCAGCGGCTGCTGCTTCGTCATCAACCGGGAGCTGTGGCGGGAGCTGGACGGCTTCGCCGCCGAGTACTTCGCCTACCACGAGGACACCGAGCTCAGCCTGCGCCTCTGGCAGCGCGGGCTCCGGCAGGAGTACGTCCCGGACGCCGTCGTCCGGCACCACTACGAGTTCTCCCGCAACGCCCTCAAGCTCTACCTGGTCGAGCGCAACCGGCTCGTCACGCTGCTCACCGCGTACGAGACCCGGACCCTGGTGGTGCTCGCCCCGGTCCTGCTGCTCACCGAGGCGGCCATGCTCGCCGCCGCGCTCGCCGGCGGCTGGGTCAAGCAGAAGTTCCGCGGCTGGGGCTGGCTCTGGACCAACCGGGCCTGGCTGAAGTCGCGCCGCCGGCAGCTCCAGGACGAGCGGATCGTGCCCGACGGGGTCATCGCCGAGCTGATGACCGCCCGGGTCGCCCCGTCGAACGTCGACTCGCCCCCCGGCATGGGCATCTTCAACGCCATCGCCGCCGGCTACTGGGCCCTGGCCAAGCCACTGCTGCGCAAGCGCTGACCGACCGCGGGTGAAACGGCCGTCCGGCAACGCCGGGCGGCCGCCGCCGTATCGCGGGCCCTCGAACACGGTCCGGCTGGCTGTCGTTCCCGAGCCCCCTGTCTGCTACCTGACACCCACCGCGCGCAGCGTCGCGAGCACGAGCACGCGGGTCGCGGCGACGATCTCGCTCACCCGCACCTGCTCGCGTGGCCCGTGCGCAAGGCGCACGTCGCCGGGCCCGAAGTGCAGGGTCGGCACGCCGGCACCGGTGTACAGCCGGAGGTCGCTTCCGTACGGCGCGCCGCGTTCGAGCAGTCGCGGGCCACCGACGGCGTCGGCGTGCGCGTCGCGTACCAGCTCCCGCAGCGGGCTGCCGGGCGCCAGGCGGCCGCTGGCGAACTGGCCCCCCGGCCAGGTCACGGTGGGCGGATGCTCGCGTAGCCACGCGTTGGCGGCGGCGGCCTCGGCGACGCAGGCTTCGAGCGCGGCCCGTGCCTGCGCCGGGTCCTCGTCCAGCCGTACCCCCAACCTGCCCTCGGCCACGAGCAGGTCGGGCACGCTACTGGCCCAGTCACCCGAACGGAGCCTGCCCACCGACAAGGCGTACGGGATGGCGTATTCGCTCATCAGCGGGTCGGGCGCGGTGTTGCGCCGCGCCTCCAAGCGGGCCAGCGCCGCGTGGATCGGCAGGTACGCGTCGATCGCGCTGATCCCCGCGTCACGGGTGCTGGCGTGGGTCGCCTTGCCGGCCACCTCGATCCGGAAGGTCAACGCGCCGGCGTTGGCGGTGACCAGGGCGCCGCCGGTCGGCTCGGTGATGATGCACGCGTCGCCGGTGTGACCGCGCCGTAGCGTGCCGAACGCGCCGAGCCCGCCGTCCTCCTCGCTGACGGCGAAGTGGGCCGCGATCCGGCCGCGCAGCCTGGCGCCGCTGGCGCGGATCGCGGCGAGCGCGGCGAGGTTGGCGACCAGCCCGGCCTTCATGTCACAGGCGCCCCGAGCATGGACCACGTCCCCGACGACCGTCGGGACGAACGGGTCCCCGCGCCACTGGGCTGCGTCGCCGGGCGGCACGACGTCCACGTGACCCTGCAGGACCAGAGTCGGCCCGTCGCCCCCGCCCGGGGTGACGGCGGCCAGCCCCCACGCCTCATCCCGCGGCGCCTCGGTACCCGGAAAATCAGGATCCGCGCGTAGCGCGGGCAGATCCATCGCCCACAGATCGACCTCAAGCCCCAGCGCGTCCAGGCGCCGGGCCAGGACGTGCTGCAGCTCGGACTCGGCGGCGCTGCCGGTGACGCTCGGGACAGCCAGCAGTTCCAGCAGCGTACGGGCGATGCCCGCTTCGTCGACCGCGGCCAGGGCGTCGGCCTCCGTGGCCGTGAGCGTGGTGGTCATGTGCGCCCGCCCTTCCGTGATCAACGACGATGTGGCGCTGAATCTATCCAGGCGGTGATGCGCAAACAATCGCCAAAACTTGCTGACCACCCACGGTCTTTTGCATAGATGACCGGGCACCGACGATTATTTGCGCAGAGGCGCAGCATCACGATCGGAGGCCGGTGCCATGGACCGTATCGACGAGGCGGTGATCCGGTGCGTGGTCGCGAACGGACGCAGCACGTACGCCGAGATCGGCAAGGCGGCCGGGCTGTCCCCGTCGGCGGCCAAACGACGGCTCGACCGCCTGGTCGCCGCCGGCGCCATCCGCGGGTTCACCGCGGTCATCGACCCACAGGCGCTGGCCTGGCGCACCGAGGCGTACGTGCAGATCCACTGTGCCGGCAACCCGACTCCGGCTGAGCTCCGGCGCGAGCTCGAGAAGATCCCCGAAGTGATCGAGGCGTGCACGATCTCCGGCGCGGCCGACGCGATGATCCACCTACAGGCCGAAGACATCGCTCACCTCGAACAGGCCATCCAACGGATGCGGGCCTCCCCCGTCATCGGGGGCACCGAAAGCGTCATCGCGCTCTCCCGACTCATCAGCCGCCCCCGGGCGTGAACCCGACCCCACCGACGCACAGAATCGCGGCGCACCCGGACCGGGACCGCGGTGCCGCCGCGATGGGGGAGCACGAACACCCACCCGGCGGCCCGCACGGGCCCGGACACACCGCGGGGCCGGGCGAGCCACCCGACCCCCGCGAACCACGTACCGCTACGCCTCCGGCGTCTCCTCCGGCTGACCCTCCAGGTCCGCCGAGGCGGCCGAGGTGGTCGGCTTGTGCGCCTCCGCCGTCGGCACCGTCGGCGTCTTCGCCCGGCCGCCGACCGGCGGGGCGTCACCCGCCGCGTCCCCGTCGAGCAGCGCGGTCAGCGCCGCCCCGGTGACCCGCCGGAAGCTACGCCCCACCCGGCGCCGGTCCAGGACCGCCACCTCCAGTTGGTTGGCGGCGATCGTCCGGGCGGCCCCACCCTCACCGCCGACGCTGCTCAGCGCCTGTACGGCCACCCGCACCGCCTCGCTCAACGACATCTCCGGCCGGTGCTGCGCCTTCAGCACCCCGGTGATCGCCTCGGCCTGACCGCCCATGGCCATCCGGCCCGGCTCGTCGTTGACCGAACCGTCGTAGGTGATCCGGTACAGCTCGTCGTCCTCGGCGGTGGCACCCACCTGCGCGACGCAGATCTCCACCTCGAACGGCTTGGACTGCTCGGTGAAGATCGAGCCCAGCGTCTGCGCGAACGCGTTCGCCAGCGCCCGGCCGGTGACGTCACGCCGGTCGTAGCTCAGGCCGTTCAAGTCGGCCATCCGCACGCCGGCCCGGCGCAGGTTCTCGAACTCGTTGTAACGGCCGACCGCGGCGAAGCCGATCCGGTCGTAGATCTCGCTGACCTTGTGCAGGGCGCTGGAGAGGTTCTCCGCGACGAAGAGCACCCCGCCCTCATAGCTCAGGACCACCGCGCTGCGACCCCGGGCGACGCCCTTACGGGCCAGCTCGGAGCGGTCGCGCATGATCTGCTCGGGCGAGGCGTAGAACTGCATGGCCACGGCGGCGGTTCTCCTTCGGGCGCTGTGCTGACGACTGCTGACTGTGAGGTGGGAGCGGGCCTCAGCCGCCCGGGTTCTCCATCCGCGCGGCCACGACCGCCTCGGCGATCGCCGCCGTCTCGGCGTCGGTGAGCCGGTGGGTGCCGTCGGCCGTCGCCGTCATCACCACCGGGTAGATCCGCCGGGTCAGGTCCGGGCCGCCGGTGGCGGTGTCGTCGTCCGCGGCGTCGTAGAGCGCCTCGACGGCGAGCCGGACCGCGTCGTCCAGGGAGATCCCGGCGCGGAAGCGCTTCTTCAGGGCGGACTTGGCGAAGAGCGAGCCCGAGCCGATCGCGTCGTAGCCGGTCTCCTCGTAGGGGCCGCCGGTGACGTCGAAGCTGAAGATCCGGCCGGCCGTCGCCGGGTCCTTCGCGGCCAGGTCGAAGCCGGCGAAGAGCGGCACGACCGCGAGGCCCTGCATGGCCGCGCCCAGGTTGCCGCGGATCATCGAGGCGAGCCGGTTGGCCTTGCCGTCGAGCGAGAGCATCGCGCCCTCGATCTTCTCGTAGTGCTCCAGCTCCACCTGGAACAGTCGCATCAGCTCGATGCCGATGCCGGCCGTGCCCGCGATGCCGACCAGCGAGTACGCGTCGGCCGGGTGCACCTTCTCGATGTCGCGCTGGGCGATCAGGTTGCCCATGGTGGCCCGCCGGTCGCCGGCCATCACCACGCCACCGGCGCCCGAGATGGCCACGATGGTCGTCGCGTGCGGCGCCATGTCGGCGGCCATGCCCGGCGGCAGCGGCCGTCGGCCGGGCAGCATCTCGGGGGCCACCCTGCTCAGGAACGAGGTGAAGGAGGACGTCCCCGCGTTGGTGAACACATCTGGTAGACGCCCGGATGGATCAAAGCCCGCTGCCACGTGGTTCCTCTCAGGTACGTGATCGCCCTGGCCAGCCTCGTGGGACTGTCACGGAACTGGCCAAGACCACCGTTGCAGTTGAAGCAGAGTATCCCGCGCACCCATCCGGTGCGATGATCGTGGTCCAGGTGTTGCGGGTCGGTGCCGCCAGAGATCGCGCAGACGCCGCCCTGTTCGGCGAGGAGCTCGTCGAACTCCCGCTGCCCCACGCCGTAGCGACGGCGCAGGTGGTACCCGCGATTCCCACCGTAGAGACGCAGCTTGGTCTCCCGCGTGCGGGCGTTGTGACACGGCTTGCAGTAGGTGGCGTAGCCGGTGCTGTCGGAGCGGTTGCGGGGGAAGTCGGCCACGGGCTTGACGGTTCCACAGTCGGCGCAGAAGCGGTGCCCTTCCCGGACTTCCCGAGCAGCCTCCACCTCCCGGCCGCGCTCGTCCCTCACCCGCTTGGCGTAGCTGGCCTTCGACCGCTCGTTGAAGCACGGCTTGCAGTAGCTGCCGCGACCGCTGGGACGCTTACTGCTCGAACAGAACTCGTCGAGCAGCTTCCATTCCCCGCAGTCGCGGCATCGGCGTCGCCCGTCCCGATCACTCAACGGAGCCGGCATGTCCGATTTAACCCGATATGTCTACTGACCGCCCTTTTGTACGTATCCTCGGACAAATTCCTCGGCGTTCTCCTCGAGGACGGAGTCGATCTCGTCGAGCAGGTCGTCGACGTCCTCGGTGATCTCGGCGTGCCGCTCGGCGACCTCCGGGTTCGCCTCGGTGGTGACGTCCTCGATCTCCTCGCCCTGACGGGCCTTGTCCGACTGCGACTGCCCGCCGCTGTCACGAGTGGCCATGGCTGCCTCCTCCACGATCGTCTGCGATGAACTTACCTCGCCCGAGCGACGAAAAGCCCGCCGCGCGCCGGCTCGCGGCACCCGACGGGCGTACGTCGGCGGTCGGTCAGCCGCCGGTGAGCGTCTCCAGCAGGTCCTTGGCGCTCGCGCACCGGTCGAACAGCGCGCCGACGTGCGCGCGGGTGCCCCGTTCCGGCTCCATCATCGGTACCCGGACCAGCGATTCCCGGCCGACGTCGAAGATCACCGAGTCCCAGCTGGCGGCGACCACCTCGGAGGCGTACTGGGCGAGGCAGCGGCCCCGGAAGTAGGCGCGGGTGTCCTCCGGCGGCTGGACCATCGCGGTGCGGGTCTGCTCGTCGTCGAGCAGTGTCTTCATCGACCCACGGGACACCAGCCGGTGGTAGAGGCCCTTCTCCGGGCGCACGTCGGAGTACTGCAGGTCGACCAGTTGGAGCTTGTGCGAGCCCCAGCCGAGCTTCTCCCGCTCCCGGTAGCCCTCCAGCAGCCGCAGCTTGGCCACCCAGTCCAGCTCGTCGGCGCAGAGGAACGCGTCGCGGCCGAGCCGGTCCAGCACGCTCTCCCACCGGTCCAGCACGTCGGTGGTCTGCTCGTCGACGTCGTCGCCGTACCGGTCGTCGACAAAGGACCGGACCCGCTCCAGGTAGGCCCACTGGACGTCGAGGGCGGTCAGCCGGCGGCCGTCGCGCATCCGCATCAGGTGCTTCAGCGACGGGTCGTGGCTGACGGCGCGCAGTTCGCTGACCGGGTCGGCGATGCCCAGGTCGGCGCCGAGCGCCTTCTCCTCGATCATGGTGAGGATCAGCGCGGTGGTGCCGAGCTTGAGGTAGGTGGAGATCTCCGAGAGGTTGGCGTCGCCGATGATGACGTGCAGCCGCCGGTACTTGTCGGCGTCGGCATGCGGCTCGTCCCGGGTGTTGATGATGGGCCGCTTGAGGGTGGTCTCCAGGCCGACCTCGACCTCGAAGAAGTCGGCCCGCTGGGAGATCTGGAAGCCGCTCTGGCCGCCGTCCTGGCCGATGCCGACCCGGCCGGCGCCGCAGACGATCTGCCGGGTGACGAAGAACGGCGTCAGGTACGCCACGATGTCGGCGAACGGGGTCTGTCGGCGCATGAGGTAGTTCTCGTGCGCGCCGTAGCTGGCGCCCTTGTTGTCGGTGTTGTTCTTGTAGAGGTGGATCGGGTGGGTGCCCGGGATGGTGGCGGCGCGGCGGGCGGCCTCGGCCATCACCCGCTCCCCCGCCTTGTCCCAGCGGACCAGGTCCAGCGGGTTGGTCACCTCGGGGGTGGAGTACTCGGGGTGGGCGTGGTCGACGTAGAGCCGCGCGCCGTTGGTGAGTATCACGTTGGCCAGGCCGAGGTCCTCGTCGGCGAGCGCCTCGGCGGGGTCGTACGCGGCTCCGGAGTAGGTGAAGCCGCGGGCGTCGCGCAATGGCGACTCCTCCTCGTAGTCCCAACGCGCCCGGCCACCACGGTTGAGTTCGGGGCGCGCTCCGTAGGCGTTGACCACCTGGGAGGAGGTGACCATCGGGTTGGCTCCGGCCTGGCCGGGCACGGAGATCCCGTACTCGACCTCGGTGCCCATGATCCGTCTTACGCTCATCGACCTACCCGCTTCGCTCGCCCGACCCGGTCCCCCGTCACGTCGAGCGTAGTCCGCCTCAGGGCGTAGAGGGGCACGCCGGCACAGGCGGCTCGGGTGTCGCGGGCGGGGCGCCGGGCACGGGGGGCGGCTCGGAGGGGAGCACGTCGCACTCGGGAACGGTGAGGGGGACGAAGCTGATCCGGTGGCGCAGCGACGGGTCCTTCCTGATCAGCCGCTGGACCCGGCGTTCGGCGCGGGGGTCGGCGGTGATGAAGCGGATCGGCCCGGAGACCCGCCGGACGATCTGGTCGGTGCGTTCGGGTTCGAGAAAGTCCAGGTTGTATACGCCGGGTTCGGTGCGCGCGGTGGTGCCGTGCAGGGCGTCGACGCAGAGGGTCTCGACGTAGCCCCGGTAGGGACCGCGGTCGAGGACGATGGTGGTGGTGTCGGGCAGGTCGGGGTAGCCCTGCACGGCGGCGGCGCAGACCCAGGCCTCTTTGGACGGCAGGTGCAGGTCCTGGTGCACCCACCGCTGCGTCCAGGTCCGCTCGTTGGCGACGAGCAGGCTGGGGTGCCAGCCGGTGACGCCGCAGAGCGTCACGGCGACGGCCATGACGACGATCCCGGTGAGCACGCCGGCGACGGTGGACGCGATGCCGCGCGCCGACTGGGCGGGCCGGGGTACGGGCAGCAGCCGGACCACGGCGGCGGCGCGACGACGAGCAGCGCGGTGGCCAGGTGGGTGGACTTGATGAAGTAGTAGCCGGGCTCGACGCCGGAGGTGGTGTTGTACTGCGCGATGCCCAGCGGCAGGGCGACGCCGATGGCGGCGACGAGCAGCCAGCGCCGCCAGGTGGGATCGGCGCGGCGGACCTGGACGAGCAGGGCCACCCCGACGATGCCGCCCAGCCAGATGAGAGCGCGCCAGGCTTCGGTGCGGGCCTCGATGCCGCCGTTGATGGCCAGCGCCTCGGTCTGCTTGGCGCGGAGCACGCCGAGCAGCGGGGCGATCAGGGCGAGGGGGGCGGTGAGCAGGCCGACGGCGAGCACGGTGGGCCAGCGGCGCAGCGCCTCCCGCCGGTGGCCGAGCACCCAGCAGAGCACCAGCACGGCGGCGGGCGGGAGGAACAGGTAGTAGGTGAAGCCGATGGCGACGAGCAGCGCGGCGAGCAGGACGACCTGTTCGCGGGCGCGGCGAGCGGCCGGCCGACCAGCGCGGCGAGCAGCACGGTGAGGGCGAGCCCGAGGATCTCGGTCGGGTAGCCGGAGACGAGCAGGCGGGGCAGTTGGGTGCCGAGGATCAGGGCGCCGACGACGACGGTGAGCACGATGCGGTGCAGCGGGTGGACGGGGCCGGCGATGCGGTGCGCGGCCCAGAGCAGCACCAGCACGAGGAGTCCGAAGCTGGCCATGAGCCAGCCGGCGTAGTGGTCGACGGCGGCCGGGCCGCGGGGCGCGGCGCTCGCGGGGGTGAGGAAGCCGTCGAGCAGGGCGGTGACCAGGTGCCAGCCCTGCGGGTAGTAGAGCAGTTGGGAGATGATCTGGTCCTTGGCGGCGGCGGGGTCGACGAAGGCGTAGCCGCCGAGGCGGCCGACGACGTCGAAGAGGGCCAGGTGCCGCAGGTTGTCCTCGCCGCGGGCGAGGATGGTCAGCTGGTCGGCGAGGTCGGTGGCGCGCTGCCAGGGCGCGGACAGATAGCTCAGCAGCGCGGCGGTGCCGGCGACGGGGAACAGGTCGACCCAGCCGGGACGCGGCAGCCGGGGGCGGCGGCGCAGCGCGGCGGCGGCGAGGACGACCATGGTGAGGGCGAGGCCGGTCATCGGCACGGGCCGCATGCCCCAGGGCCAGACGGCGAAGAGCAGTCCGCCCGCGGTGGCCGCGCCGAGCAGCAGGGCGAGCGCGAGCACCAGCCGGTCGAGCAGGGTACGGCCGCCGCGCAGCACGCTCGCGGCGGCGAGCAGCACCAGCGGGGGCAGCAGCCAGTCGCAAGGCAGGGCGTGCGTGGCGACGGGTACGGCCCAGGCCGCCACGAGTGCCGCGAGCACCACCGGCATTCGCCGCCAGGGGCGCCGGGTCGGGGCGGGCGGGTCTGCGTCCTCGATCGCCGTGGTGGGCGGCGGGTCGACGACGGTGAGCTCGGACGACACAAAGCTCCTCGGACGGTCGACGGCGGTGCGCGAAGTCTACCGACGAGTCCGGCATTCCACCCCTCGGGGACGCATCGCCCAGGTGAACGTGTCGTGACATGCGAAAAAGCCCCGCGGCGTGGGCTGCGGGGCTTTTTCGTCGTTCGGTCAGAGGTACTGGCCGGTGTTGCTGGCGGTCTCGATGGACCGGCCGGCCTCGGCGCCCTTGCCGCCGGAGACGAGCGTGCGGATGTAGACGATCCGCTCGCCCTTCTTGCCGGAGATCCGGGCCCAGTCGTCCGGGTTGGTGGTGTTGGGCAGGTCCTCGTTCTCGCGGAACTCGTCGACGCAGGCGTCGAGCAGGTGCTGCAGGCGCAGGCCCTTGCGTCCGGAGGTGAGGAACTCCTTGATGGCCATCTTCTTGCCGCGGTCGACGATGTTTTGGATCATGGCGCCGGAGTTGAAGTCCTTGAAGTAGAGGACTTCCTTGTCGCCGTTGGCGTAGGTCACCTCGAGGAAGCGGTTCTCCTCGGTCTCGGAGTACATCCGGAGCACGACCGCGTCGATCATGGCCGCCACGGTGGCCTGCGGGTCACCGCCGTGCTCGGCGAGGTCGTCCGGGTGCAGGGGCAGCCCGGAGAGGATGTACTTGGAGAAGATGTCCTTGGCCGCCTCGGCGTCGGGACGCTCGATCTTGATCTTCACGTCGAGCCGGCCGGGGCGCAGGATGGCCGGGTCGATCATGTCCTCCCGGTTGGAGGCGCCGATCACGATGACGTTCTCCAGCCCCTCCACACCGTCGATCTCGCTGAGCAGCTGCGGGACGATGGTGTTCTCGACGTCGGAGGAGACGCCGGAGCCGCGGGTACGGAAGACGGAGTCCATCTCGTCGAAGAAGACGATGACGGGAGTGCCCTCGCCGGCCTTCTCCCGGGCCCGCTGGAAGATCAGCCGGATGTGCCGCTCGGTCTCGCCGACATACTTGTTGAGCAGCTCCGGGCCCTTGATGTTGAGGAAGAAGCTGGTGTGCTTCTCCTCACCCCGGCGCTCGGCGATCTTCTTGGCCAGCGAGTTGGCCACCGCCTTGGCGATCAGCGTCTTGCCGCAGCCGGGCGGCCCGTAGAGCAGGATGCCCTTCGGCGGCCGGAGCTGGTGCTCGCGGAACAGGTCGGCGTGCAGGAAGGGCAGCTCCACCGCGTCGCGGATCTGCTCGATCTGCGAGTGGAGGCCACCGATGTCGCCGTAGTCGACGTCGGGCACCTCCTCCAGGACCAGTTCCTCGACCTCGCTCTTTGGGATCCGCTCGTACGCGTACGCCGAGCGGGGCTCGATCATGAGCGAGTCGCCGGCCCGGATCGGCGAGCCGATCAGGGTCTCCGCGAGGTGCACGATGCGCTCCTCGTCGGAGTGCGAGACCACCAGCGCGCGGTCGCCGGTGCTGCCGTCGGGACCCGTGAGGATCTCCTTGAGCATCACCACCTCGCCGACCCGCTCGTAGCCGAACGCGTCGACGATGTTGAGCGCGTCGTTGAGCAGGACCTCCTGGCCACGCCGCAGGTCGGCGGCGTCCAGCGAGGGTGAGACGGCGACCCGGAGCTTGCGTCCGCCGGTGAAGATGTCCACCGTGCCGTCGTCGTGCCGCGCGAGGAAGACGCCGTAGCCACTCGGTGGCTGCGCCAGCCGGTCGATCTCCTCCTTGAGCGTCACGATCTGCGCGCGAGCCTCCTTGAGGGTGCTCACGAGCCGGTCGTTGTTCTCGGTCAGCCGCGCCAACTGTGCCTGGGTGGCCGCCAGCCGCTCTTCGAGCTGCCGGACGTGTCGGGGGCTTTCGGTCAACTTGCGCCGCACCAGAGCGAGTTCCTCTTGCAGGAACGCGACCTGCGTGGAGAGATCGTGGGCTTCCTTCTCCCACCGTGCGGCGCGCGAGTCCGCGTCGTCGCTGCGTGCCACGTCCCACCTCCCCGGGGGGCTTGAACGTTCTGCCCTAACACTAGCCGCTATGAGCGCGATTCGGTCCTACGCAACGCCCTCGTCACCGAACCTTGATCGCCAAGGGCCGCCTCCGGGGCGGGTACGGGCGTTCGGGTACCGTCGGGGCGTGGGACGGGAGAACATGGGGGGTGCATCGTGGCGGAGGTCGTGACGGACCAGCTTCAGGTCTGGGTGGACCAGGATCTCTGCACGGGCGACGGGCTCTGCGTGCAGTACGCGCCGGAGGTCTTCGAGTTCGACGTCGACGGCCTGGCGTACGTCAAGGGCCCCGACGGCGAGCTGCGACTGGCCCCCGGCAGCCGGGTCGACGTGCCGGAGCACCTGCGCCTGGAAGTGATCGACTCGGCGAAGGAGTGCCCCGGCGATTGCATCCACGTCGTGCGCGGCAGCGACGGCGTCGAGGTGGCCGGCCCGGAGGCCGAGGAGGACTGACCCGCCCGAGCGGGCACAGACGTTGCGGGGCCGCGGACGACATCGTCGTCCGCGGCCCCGCGTGCGTCGGTCGGGCCCTCAGAGCGCACCGGGCGGCCCACCACGGAGGCGACCAGCCGGGCGAACTCCTCCAGCCGGGCGATCTGGCCGGCTCCGCCGTCGTCGAGCGTCTTGCCGAAGCGCAGCGCGTCGTGCCGGGGCGCCCCCACCATCTCGTCGCCGGGCGGCGCCTCGTCCAGCGAGGTCAGCAGCAGGTAGACGTCGATGCTGTCGACCCGGACCTCGCCGCTGTCGGCGCGGGTCAGCCGCCGCCGGCAGCCGACCTCGGTGACGGTGGAGACCGGCACCACCCGCAGCGACGAGGTCATCGACCCGGGCGGCCCCTCCCCCGGCGCACGTCCTCGCCGTGCCAGAGCACCAGGCGGCTGCCGTCGCAGACGACGACCTCCTGCCACACCCCGTTGACCTCGTTGACGAAGCGTTCCAGGGTGAAACCGAGCACGGACGCGCCGCGCAGCACCCCACCGAGCGCCTCCAGGGCGATGTCCGGGTCCCGAAGGTAGGCCCGCGCCGCCGATTCGAGGTCCTGGTAGGGCGACCAGTCCGGGAACACCGCCGGCAGATCCCCACCACCGCCGAAGCCCGGCCGACTCATGCCATCTCCCCCAGGTCGCGCGCCGACCCGCCACCGGCCGGCGGAATCCGCCCGCTCAC